>NZ_JAUBPE010000019.1:0-96761 GCF_036700565.1 Microcoleus pseudofavosus SVA1_A4 | reverse complement strand
TTTGCCCAACAATAGCTCAAAACCTCTGCCCTAGTATTTCTGAGTATTTATACTCATCGCAAAAGTGACACGCTCCCCACTCTCTTCATCCCCAACTCCCAACTCCGACTCGCAACACCCGAAGGGAGACAGAATCTCCAAGCTGACTTTCTGATCTTTCACCAAAACAAGTTAGGAATGCTGAAAATTGACAGCGAATCATCGCATCAAAACGCAACTGAAGATGAAATGTGCGGGATTTTCATAGATTCTGGCATCTGTCTTGTCAAGCATTACGATGCTACCCGATGCAGCGAACAACCCGATTTAGTTGTGCAAGAGTTTTTGGAAATATTGAGTCAGAAATAAGCAGCGGAGGACACGGCAATGCCGTTTCCCTACCCCAAAATAATGGCTTGCGAGAGATGTAACTATCGCCCGATTAATTGTAGGGAAACGGCACTGCCGTGTCCAGATTGTGGGTAATATTAATTCTGATACCAACGAATTTGATATGACTAAAAATTTCACTCTGCTTTTAACTGTTGTAAGTCTATGGTTTCTCCCCTCTGGGCTTGTTGAATGCCCGATCGCAAATCAGCCATAAATTCGCGATCCGAGATAATTTCTATGGTTTCTAATAGAGATTCAAATTGTTTAAAACTGAGCGCAACGATCGCCGGTTTCCCATCCTTAGTGATGATAGCTGGCTCTGCTGCTAACTCATCGGGCCACTTTGGCAGTTGTTGTTGCGCTTCTGTTATTGTCAAATATTTTGGCATATTTGCAGAGGTAAAGTTTTATCATGATTATAGCATAATTAATTCAGCACAGTATCTTCGTTGGTAAAAATTACATCCTCATAGACAGCATCCATGCTAGTGCGAAAATCCACCAATTGTCAATTAGCTGCACAGTCAGCCGGGGGTTTAAACCCCCTGCTCACAGCTCGCATTCGTCTAAAGACGACTGAAAAATTTAGATCGGAGCGGGTTAATTAGAGAACTAATGAATTATTCAGTCCTCTTAAAGAGGACTTTAGCTAAAAGCCCCGTGGGTTTAAACCCCTGGCGGACTTATGCACCCTACTAATTTCTAACCCCGATTCTTCTCCGACCAAATCCGAGTTGGCAGTCCCCAAACGTAGACAAATCCTTCCGCCGCCTTGTGGTCGAATTCGTCCTCTGCGCCGTAGGTTGCTAAGTCGAAACTGTACAGCGAATTTTCGGATTTGCGGCCGACAATTGTGGCATTTCCTTTGAACAGTTTGAGCCGCACAGTTCCAGTTACGCGCTTTTGCGTGTCCTGAATAAATGCGTCTAACGCAGTTTTCAAAGGATTGTACCAAAGACCGTTGTAAATCATTTGACTGTATGTTTCTTCGATGCCGCGCTTGTATCGCGTGACATCTGCTGTCAAAGTCAAACTTTCTAAATCTCGGTGCGCGTGCATCAAAACTAAAATAGCTGGGGTTTCATAAATTTCCCGCGATTTAATCCCGACTAAGCGGTTTTCAATCATGTCGATGCGGCCGACTCCGTGGTTTCCAACTATTTCGTTTAGTTGGGAAATTAAGGCAACTGGCGATAAACTTTTGCCGTTGAGAGTGACAGGATTTCCGCTGTCAAAACCGATTTCAATGTATTCGGGTGTGTCGGGAGTTTGTTCGATCGCCTTTGTCATCAAATAAACCTCCTCCGGCGGTTCCGCCCAAGGATCTTCGAGGATTCCGGCTTCGATCGCCATTCCCAACAAGTTGCGATCGATACTGTAAGGAGAAGATTTTTTCACGGGCGACGGAATGCCGCATCTCTCGCCGTATGCGATCGTTTCTTCGCGGCTCATTTTCCACTCGCGCGCGGGTGCTAAAATCTTAATCTTGGGATTCAGCGCGCCGATCGACACATCGAACCGCACCTGATCGTTTCCCTTGCCGGTGCAACCGTGGGCGATCGCATCTGCACCGTACTTTTCGGCAGCTTCTACTAACAGTTTAGCAATCAGCGGGCGAGCGAGGGCTGTAGAAAGGGGATAGCGGTTTTCGTAAAGTGCGTTGGCTTGAATCGCTGGAAACGCATAGTCTTTGACAAATTCCTCGGTAGCATCGATTACCAGCGATTCCGAAGCACCGGATGCTAAAGCTTTTTTGCGGATCGGTTCTAATTCGTCTCCCTGTCCCAAATCCGCAGCCAAAGTAATTACTTCTTCAACACCCCACTCGTTTTTGAGGTAAGGAATGCAGACGGAGGTATCGACTCCGCCGGAATATGCTAGGACAACTTTTTTAGCGCGACTCATGGGCATTTACATCCTGAATTTAACTGACATTTTGCACTATTGTCACCAAGCTTTTTTGGGCGGGCAAGATGCCCACCCCACATTAAAATTAAATTTTTGTGGAACAGGCATCTTGCCTGTTCTGGAGAATGGTGTAAGATGCCCACCCCACAAAAAAATGTCATTTTTGTGGAACAGGCATCTTGCCTGTTCTGGAGAATGGTGCAAGATGCGATATTTAACCAACTTTGTATTATGCACCTAATTGAGATCGATTCTTGTCAGAAATAGTACAGATTTAGATATTCTTTTTTTGCTAAACTTGGCTATTTCCCGGGGGAGTTGCTGCGAAAAATCTGCTACCGTGGGATACGGTAACTGTGGCGATGGGGAAAAGCCGTGTTTTTTAGTGTTGTGATTCCGACGTACAATCGTAAACCGATTTTGGCAAAATGTCTGCTGGCTCTGGAAAATCAGCAGTTTGGTAGCATTGTCAGAGATTATGAGGTGATTGTAGTCGATGACGGCTCGACGGACGGGACGATCGAGTGGTTGGCGGCAAATGCGGAGGATTTGTCTCATGTGCGATCGATCTGTCAATCTCACCAAGGCCCCGCCGCCGCCCGGAATTTGGGCGTTGAAAATGCTAAGGGCGATACGATTATTTTTATTGACAGCGATTTGGTGGTAACGGAGCATTTTTTGCAAGCACACGCAGATGCTTTGCTACAAGGTTACAAGGATACTGATGCGGTTTTTACTTACGGCAGCGTAATTAATACTTGCAATTTCGACAATCCCACCTCGGAACCCTACAAAATAACGGATTTTTCAGCGGCTTATTTTGCTACGGGAAATGTGGCCATCGCCCGCCACTGGTTGATGAAAGTTGGACTGTTTGACAATCGCTTTCAACTGTACGGATGGGAAGATTTAGAATTGGGTGTCAGGTTAAAAAAATTAGGTTTGAAACTGATTAAATGTCCGGCTGCTGTCGGCTATCACTGGCATCCACCTTTTAATTTAGAGCAAATTCCGGGCATGATTGACCGAGAAATTCAGCGGGGAAGAATGGGCGTTTTGTTTTATCAAAAGCACCCAAGTTGGGAAGTGCGGCTGATGATTCAGATGACTTGGCTGCACCAAATACTCTGGGGAGTTTTATCTTTGGGCGGGATGCTGAACGAGCGGACGATGACTCCTTTTTTGCAGTGGTTGATTGACCGAGGCAAGCCGCAGTTAGCTTTAGAAATTGCTCGAATTTTTCTGAATTGGTATAATGTCAAAGCCGTGTATGTCGCTTACGGTGAATTGCAGGCTGATACAAGGATGTCATAGGTTAGCCCGATCGCACAAACAAAACATAACATATTGTAGGAGCTTGTCAGGGCGGGTTTATTTGCCGTTTAGACTAAGTAGATATACTGCAAAAACACAACACCGAGCAACCCGGTAAATGCAGGCAAAACCGGGTTCTAAACACTATAAAAGTTTTACGTTTAATGAAACTTGGCTGCTGAGTCGGTGATTTGACGCATATCGGCTATTTTCTCGCTCTGCTGTGATAAATTGCTCTGAAAAGAATAACGAAAAATTAAGAAATTTCTGATAAAGTTAATACACATATAAGAGCTGCGCTATCTTGGCGATCGGACGGTTCCGCTGCCATAGCGTTAAACGGAGGCTGAGGGTCTGATTTATCCTCCCATAGCTGATAAAGGCATCGCCTGCAGTCGCTCATTGATCGCCAGCGCTGGAAAAACAGGATGTGGAGCTGATTAAAACTTGTATTGCTCAAATCCGCGCAATCAATCAACCTCTACCCAATACTCTGGCTGCTGCAAGCTAATAGTTATACCTACCAACAGTTGTGGGCTTTAATGAAGTTAAAAATTTATTAAACAAATAATTTGAGGGGATCTGTTGTGAATGAATCTGACAAAAAATATCCAAAAATACAAACACTCGCTTCAGAAGGCAATGCTTTAAAACAAAACATTTTAATGGTTGACGACCAACCAGAAAATTTGCGTCTTTTATCCCATGTTTTGTCTGAGCAGGGATATAAAGTGCGGTCAACATTGGATGGCAAATTGGCTCTGCGCTTGGCTAAATCGACTCCACCGGATTTGATTTTGCTGGACATCATGATGCCCGGTATGGATGGCTATCAAGTCTGCGAACTGCTAAAAGCTTGTCCGCAAACCAAAGATATTCCTGTGATTTTTATCAGTGCTTTAAATGAAGTATTTGATAAAGTCAAAGCTTTTTCGCTGGGGGCGGTAGACTACATTACTAAACCGTTTGAAATACAAGAAGTGGTGGCTCGCGTCGAAAATCAACTGCTACTCAGTCGGCTTTCTAAGGAACTTTTAGCAAAAAATGCGCTTCTAGAAGCTGAAATAGAAGAACGCAAGAGGATCGAAGTACAACTACGAGAAAGCCAGCACTGGCTGTCGGCAGTAATTAAAACGAATCCTAATCTATTGTACGTTTACGATTTGATGGAAGAGCGAAGTCTCTATCTAAACCGCGAAATTTATAGCGATCTTGGCTACAAGTTTGAAGAAATACAGCAGATGGCAAGCGCATTTATTCCTAAGTTAATACACCCTGACGATCTCCCTGCATTCTCAGCACAAAGAAAAAAAATTGAGACAGCAAAAGATGGCGAAAGCTTTGATTTTGAATACCGGATACAGCACAAGAATGGTGAATATCGGTGGTTTTGCAGCCGGGAGAGCGTGTTTGCCAGAACAGCGCAGGGCAAACCTTGTAAAATTCTGGGAACTGCTGCTGAAATTAGCGATCGCAAACAAGCAGAACTCGAACTTAAAACAGCTTTGGTTGCTTTGGAACGGCAAATCAAGCAAAGATTTCTGCTAGAAACAATAAGTCTGGAAATTCGCTACAGCTTAAAACAGGATCAAGTTTTTCAGACAGCGGCGGCCCAAATCGGTCGAGTTTTTAATGCCGATTGCTGCATGATTCACACCTACACAGAAGACCCAATTCCCCGTGTTCCTTGTGTGGCTAAGTACCAAAAATTAGAATCAGAATCTATTCTAGATGTAGAAATTCCAGTGCAGGACAATCCGCACGCTCAGTTTGTATTGTCCCAAGATAAAGCTGTAGTTTGTGACGATGTTTTTGCCGATCCGCTGCTAGAAAATCTCAGAGATTGGTGCGGTCAAGTAGGTCTGAAGTCGATGATGGTCGTGCGCACTTCCTACCAGGGAAAAGCCAACGGAATGATCTGCTTGCACCAGTACGATCGCCGCCACTGGACGCAAGATGAGAGCAGATTGTTAAAAACTGTAGCCGCACAAATGGGAATCGCGATCGCTCAAGCCAATCTTCTCGAACAAGATAAGCAGCAGCGACTTAAACTTCAACAGAGCGAAGCTAGTCTAGCAGCAGCCCAGAAAATAGCCCATATCGGCAGTTGGGAATATGATGTCCTCACGAAGAAAATTACTTGGTCAGAAGAAGTATTCCGCATTTTTGGTCTTGACTCAACCGCACCTGAACCTACATATGCCGAAATCAGCAAGATGTATCATCGCGACGACAGAGACTTGTTCCAACAAACTCTCACTCTCGCTATCTCACGAGGAACTTCCTACAAAAAAGAGTTCCGAATTTTGCATCCGGGCGGTCAAATCCGATACGTGGAAGCAAGGGGAGAATCTGTTTTCAACGAAAGCGAGGAAGTAATCAAACTATTGGGAACAGTAATGGATATTACCGATCGCAAACAAGCCGAAGCAGCTTTGCAATTTAGCGAACAGCGAGAACGAGAAAAAGCGCAACAGTTAGAACAAACTTTGGAAGATTTAAAGAATGCTCAATCCCAGCTCATTCAAGCCGAAAAAATGTCAACTATCGGGCAAATGGTAGCGGGAGTTGCCCACGAAATTAATAACCCAGTCAGCTTCATCTACGGCAATATTATTCCCGCCGCGCAGTACGCTCGCGATTTGGTAAAATTGATCGCTCTCTACCAGCAAAACTATCCCGAACCAGTTCCCGAAATTGCCGAAGAATTGACAGAAGTCGAAGTAGATTTTATCGCTGAGGATTTCCCGAGAATGCTGGCTTCAATGCAAGCAGGTGCTAACCGAATTAAGCAGATAGTGCTGTCTTTGCGAAACTTTTCGAGACTCGACGAACAAGATCGCAAAGTAATCGACATTCATGAAGGGATAGAGAGCACTTTGGTGATTTTGCAGCACCGATTGCAGTCGCAGCCAAAACGTCGGGAAATTCAAGTTATTAAAAATTACGGCGAACTGCCAAAAGTCGAGTGTTATCCGGCTCAATTAAACCAGGTATTTATGAATTTGCTGTCGAATGCGATCGATGCTTGTGAAGAGTCATTAGTCATCAGTCATTCGTCATTAGTAAACAACATTCCAACAGTTACAAATGATTCAGGACAAATTTTTGATAAAAATCCTCTGATTCGCATTAGCACTGAAATAAATAGGGACAATCAAGTTGTTGTGCGGATTGCTGACAATGGGCCCGGTATCCCTCCCGAGGTTCAGTCAAGGATATTTGACCCGTTTTTTACTACCAAACCGATCGGCAGCGGCACTGGCTTGGGATTGTCGATTAGTTACCAAATTGTTAAAGACACGCACGGCGGTAAGTTGGAGTGTCATTCAGAAGTTTGCCGGGGAACAGAATTTGCGATCGAACTGCCGATTTCGCAAAAGTTAAGTGTTACAAGTTAAAATGATGTTAACGTTAGATTCAGAAGTTCGATCGCTAACTACAAAGGCAAGTATTGAACGCGGTTAGCAAAATCTTCTGGATGGCCAACTTTAGCAATTATTTCCAACTCGCGCACGCAAT
Source organism: Microcoleus pseudofavosus SVA1_A4 (assembly GCF_036700565.1). Lineage (NCBI taxonomy): Bacteria > Bacillati > Cyanobacteriota > Cyanophyceae > Oscillatoriales > Microcoleaceae > Microcoleus > Microcoleus pseudofavosus. The sequence continues at coordinate 89,645 of NZ_JAUBPE010000019.1, read as the reverse complement.
CTCCAATCGAGACTCGCCTTTGACGGGCACAGATAACACCCGGAAAGTTGATCCCTCACCTGACGGAGTTTTGCTTCAGCTAGAAAGTCTCGATCTTCTGAAAATACAAGTCGCTCCAGTTCAGGTCTGGAAAACTGGAAAGTCCATCTTCTGGCACTGTCAAAACATCTACATCCCGCAAACGCAATCCCTCTGTAATTTGTATGGGGACGTTCTCATCCATATAAAGGGATAGGCTCATTTCAACAACCCTTGAGCGCGCATTCTAGCAGCAAAAGGAGATTCACCTGCTTCTTGTTCTAACTGTTTTACATACTCCTCGCGCCGCTCGATATCTGCGTCTATTTCTTGTTGATTGTCCAAGTAGTAAGCCAATGCTGAGTAAATTTTGCTCAGGGTAAGGTGAGGGTAACTTTGCAGCAATTCTTCGGGAGTCCAACCGTAAGCTTTCACAGAGGTAAGTAACTCTACGATTTTCATCGATGTCCCTTCAATGATGGGGATATTGCGATCGTCTAGTTGCACATATTTATATTCGGTGGCTGCGATCGTCATGGCTATTTGTTTGTTGATAAAATTGATCCCAACAATATCGTCTGTATTAGTTCAATGATATAGCAGACTGCTATAGCTGCCCGGCCGATCGCCTTGTCAAGATTTCATTACTTCCGACTGGCGGCCCCTTTTGACTCCTAATACGCCTTGATGTGATATAATTAAAAGTTACTTTTTTCGCGACCTGATGTTGCACTCTGTCTGTGACGAGCCAACATTGCAGTTTTTCTCTAGCAAACTCTGTCAACTTAAGTCTGTAGCATCTACCACATTTTAACTGAATTATGACTGACTCAATTCGCTTCCTCATGTGCGCTCCCGACCACTACGACGTGGATTACGTGATTAACCCTTGGATGGAGGGAAACGTCCACAAATCATCGCGCGATCGCGCCGTCGAACAGTGGGAAAAACTCTACCACGTCCTCAAAGAAAACGCCGTGGTAGACCTCGTACCGCCCGAAAAAGGCTGGCCGGATATGGTTTTCACCGCCAACGCAGGCTTGCTTTTAGGCAATACCTTCGTCCTCAGCCGTTTCTATCACAAAGAACGCCAAGGCGAAGAACCCTATTTCAAAGCATGGTTTGAAAACAAAGGTTTCACCGTACACGAATTGCCGAAAGACTTGCCGTTTGAGGGTGCTGGTGATGCTTTGCTCGATCGCGAAGGACGCTGGCTGTGGGCAGGATACGGCTTCCGTTCCGAACTCGACTCGCACCCGTTACTAGCAAAATGGCTCAACATTGAAGTGCTTTCGCTGCGTTTAGTTGACGAACGTTTCTATCACCTAGACACCTGTTTTTGTCCGCTCACAAACGGCTATTTGCTCTACTATCCAGCAGCATTTGACTCCTACTCCAACCGCTTAATTGAAATGCGAGTTGCGCCGGAAAAACGCATTGCCATTGAAGAAGCCGATGCCGCAAATTTTGCCTGCAATGCCGTTAATATTGACAAAATTGTGGTAATGAACAAGGTTAGCGAAGCCTTGAAAACGCGCATCACTAAAGCCGGGTTCCAAGTAATAGAAACGCCGCTGAGCGAATTCCTGAAAGCCGGCGGCGCTGCTAAGTGCTTAACACTGCGGGTGACGGAACCGGTGCAAGAAGAGCGATCGGCAAACGTGATGGTAGAAAGCCGCACAATTCGCATGGACGGCCACCTGCTCGATGCTGGTTTAATCAGCCGTGCTTTAGACTTAATTGTCGATCTCGGCGGCAGTTTCCAAGTGCTCAACTTCAATCTGGGAGAGCAGCGGCAAAGCACCTCCAGTGCCGACGTTAAAGTTTCGGCTCCTTCCCACGATGTGATGGAAGAAATCATGGGATTGCTGATTGACCTGGGTGCAGTGCCCCCGCCACAAGAGATTTGCGATGCTATTTTAGAACCTGTAGTGCAAGATGGCGTTGGCCCGGACGACTTTTATGTTAGTACGATTTATCCCACGGAAGTGCGGGTAAATAACCAGTGGGTGAAAGCGCAAAATCAGCGGATGGATGGGGCAGTTGCAATTACTGAAACTGCTGATGGCCCAGTCGCAACCTGCAAATTATTGCGGGATTTAAAAGTAGGAGAAAAGGTGGTTGTGGATGTGGTTGGCATCCGCACCATTCGCAAAACAGAATCGCGGGAACAGCGCAATTCTCAGGAATTCAGCTTTATGTCGGGCAGTGTTTCTAGCGAGCGCCGCGTAGAATTGGTAGTAGAACAAGTAGCGTGGGAATTGCGCCAAATTCGCGATCGCGGAGGTAAAGTTGTAGTTACGGCGGGGCCGGTGGTCATCCACACGGGCGGCGGCGAACATTTAGCGCATTTGATTCGCGAAGGTTACGTGCAAGCATTGTTGGGTGGAAATGCGATCGCAGTTCACGACATGGAACAATCAAGCATGGGAACTTCTTTAGGAGTTGACATGAAACGCGGTATTGCTGTGCGCGGCGGACACCGACATCACTTGAAAATAATTAACACTGTGCGGCGTTACGGGAGTATTGCTAAAGCTGTCGAAGCAGGCATGGTTACTAACGGTGTGATGTACGAGTGCGTAAAGAACAATATACCGTTTTCGCTTGCCGGTTCGATCCGCGATGATGGGCCGCTTCCCGACACGCAAATGGATTTAGTTAAGGCTCAAGAAGAATATACTGAGCTGTTACGCGGTGCGGATATGGTGCTAATGCTGTCGTCTATGCTGCACTCAATTGGTGTGGGAAATATGACGCCGGCCGGTGTGAAGATGGTGTGTGTGGACATTAATCCGGCGGTGGTGACGAAATTGAGCGATCGGGGTTCGATCGAATCTACTGGTGTTGTCACTGATGTGGGATTGTTCCTGAGTTTGTTGGTGAATCAGTTGGATAAGTTGACTAGCCGCCATCATGTAGCTCAATCTGTTTAGATGTAGCTAGTAGACATCTGCCATAATTATTGTGGAACAGGCATCCTGCCTGTTCAAGACAGGCAATTCTTGCGATGTTTAGTAGGGTGCGTCAGATTTGAGATTTTCAAGTTGTACGGAAAGCATATTTCTGACGCACCGTTTGGCTTTATAAAGTTTGCCAAAGTTCCATTCTCAACTTAATGCTCTAATTACAAGAAGCAGAAGTGCAACTACTAGCAAGCCACCATAAAATATGAAATAGCGATCGCCTCAACATTCATCTTCTCAAGTTTGTAAGGGGCGATCGCTATTTCATACAACCATAAATATTCTCAAATGATTTGATGTATTTTAGAAGGCGATTGCCTGCATAGCCTGCATCCGCTACAGACAACCCAAACGGACTCATCGTTTCGTATAACGTTCCGGTTGAGTGGAGGCAAGTAACCTTTGCTACAACACTGTCAACCAAACTTTCTAGGAAACTGTAAAGTTGGTACACCCGCTTCTTGACATAACTCAGAAAAAAGTTGAATAACATCAGACCGTTTACTGTCCATCCATCTTCCTATCTCATGATCTCGAATGTGATAGAACCTTCGCCCTTCATACTCAGTACCAACATGAATTTGCCCATTGCGTATCGCCCGTAAATATTTGGAACGAATAGCACGTAACAGGTCAACAACTTCATCCATTTTTTTTCGCCATTGCTGATTGGATATGTAAGATTTCCCTCTAGATTGAGTCAGCACTGCACCATCTCTTGCACGCAAAGAGCCTGTGTTGATCGCAGTAATAGTGTCTTCAATTGCCTTGTCAAAAGCCTCCATTGAACCCTCTTCGTGAAAAGGATCTTGAAAGGCAGGTCGGTCAAAGCATTGAGAGTAGAACCTTATAAGCTCAGTATCTTCATCTTGAACCGCCGTAGTTGAAGCCCCCGAGTTCTCAACCTCTCGACATGCAGACTGTTCAGAAGTGCTTTTCCAATATTTGAGCAAATCAACTGAGTATTTTTTCTCATCGCTATCGATGAGCTTTGCGCAGTTTTGACATAACCACATTCCGTTATCTATACACTTTCGATCTTTAGATGACATTTCTGCGTCATATCTCTTTCCACCTGGAGAAGCGGCTGAGATATGGGCTGCAACTCCTATATTTACTGATTTTGTAGGATCTTCGTGTGGTCCACTTGTCAATTTGTGACATTTTGAATTAGAACAGTGAAAACCTACTCTCTGAGCAAGTGTTTTCTTTGTATTTGCATCGAAATCATCTCTCACAGCATTTACATCCCGCAGACAACATCTAAACTACTCCCTTAAAGACTTCTTAGCTGCATAACTTATAATTTTATCGCAGTTGCAGTCCAATTATGCTCATAGAGTCAAGATACTGCGTAACCGTATTTTTTGTCAAGCCATTTGATGAATTGATCTAAAGTTAAATTTCGACCTTAATTCTTAATTATTAATAATTTTACCTCTGTTAATTATCTGCTTAAGTTTGCGGTCGGCGATCGCACTATTTGGTTTAGTTAAGCCCTAGGGTTTGTCGCCATCGAGAATCCTTCATCAACAGCGACAATCTCATGGCGACGCACCTGTTCTTTTCCAGAGATGAGGAAAAAAAACCAACATTTTGATAAGGTGCGTAGCTACTCGAAAAGTCGATTTTTATTGAGAGATTTTTGCAAGGCGACGCACCCTACGGCTACAGATTTGAGCTTAAGATGGCAACCTTTCCTCGATCGCAATATAAGGAGCACCGTGAGTCCCCGTATATATTTGAGTCGGGCGGTAAATGCGGTTTGCCTCTAGCTGTTCCTTCCAGTGGGCCAGCCAACCGGCAACGCGGGCGATCGCAAAAACAGGTGTAAATAAGTCGATCGGAATTCCCATTTTTCGGTAAACCAGACCAGAATAGAAATCTACATTTGCATAAATTCCTTTGTGACCCAAGTTCTCCTCAACCACTTCTTCCAACTTGACAGCAATGTCGTAATAATCGTCGTGACCGAAGTTCTCAAACAACTGTTCCGCTAACCTCTGAAGAATAGTTGCTCTCGGATCTTTCACCTTGTAAACTCGGTGGCCGAACCCCATGATTTTGTCCTTGTTGGCAACGCACTTCTCGACAAAAGGCCGCACGTTTTCTACCGAACCAATTTGCTGCAACATATCAATCACTTCTTCATTAGCTCCCCCGTGCAGCGGCCCCGCCAAAGTGCCAACTGCCGAAGCAATCACCCCATAAGGATCTGTCAGCGTCGAAGCTGTTACCATTGCCGAAAATGTAGAGGCATTGATTGTATGTTCGGCGTGGAGAGTCAAGCAAATGTCAAAAATATTAGCCAACAGCGGATCGGGTTCTCGCTCGTTGAGCATATACAGAAAGTTAGCCGAGTAGTTCAAGTCATCCCTCGGCCGCACCGGGTCATTTCCCCGCCGCATTTGCTGGAACGCCGCCACCATAGTCGGAATTTTCGCTAGCAGCCGCACGACAGCTTCTCGAATATATCCCTGGTTGGGCAGAGCTCTGCGGGAGTAGAACAAGCCCAGGGCGGCCGCTGAAGCTTGCAGGGCGTCCATTGGATGTCCTCTTTCTGGAAAGCATTTCATCATGTCGCGGATGCGATATTTGATCCGGCGGTGATAGCGAATTTCATGCTCGAAAGCTTCTAGTTCTTCCCGAGTCGGAAGTACCCCCCAGATTAATAAATATGAAGTTTCGAGAAAGGAACTTTTCAGTGCCAGTTCCTCGATGCTAATCCCGCGATATTCGAGCAACCCTTTTTGTCCATCGACGTAGCTAATGCTGGACAAGGTGGCGGGAACACCTTCTAAACCTGGTTTGAATTCGCCGACGACCATTGCGATACCGTTTTGTGTGAGTTCAATCTACTAAAAGTACATTACCAGAAACCAAGATAGTGTCGCAGTCTTGACAAATAATCATTTAATTGCGGTTCAGAAACCGGGTTTTTCAACAGAGAGCCCGATCGCACCGCTGCGTATTGTCGCCACTTTTTCCCGGTTTTGGCGTCCGAGAATGCGGGTTTAAGAGGGCTGGCGCGTCCTGTTAATGTCGGGGCGGTTCCCTGTTTCTAGCGCAGCAAAAACTTGGGCGCAGTTAGCCAAAACATTTGGCTGCGGCCCACTGGGGACCCAGTTTCGGGGAGGACTAAGCCGATGATACCTGCTTTTTTGAGAATCAGGGCATCTTGCGATCGAGCCCAAAGCAAAGTTTCTGCCCAATGGCCTAAATCTGGTTGGTGGCCCACCAGGGCCAAGCTGCGGCTGCCTGTTTCCTGCCACTGCTTGTACCACTCCAGCCAGTTCCCGATGTCTCCTGAAGGTGCGAGGGCGGCGGATTCTTCTATTTTGGAACTGAGACCGACTGTTTGCAGGATTTTGGCGGTTTGCTGCGCCCGCAGTAGGGGACTGGTGAGAATCAGGTCAAACTGAATTTCGAGTTCGTACAGCCGCTGGGCGATTTTCCGGGTTTTACGATCGCCCTCTTTAGTCAGCGGGCGTTCTGAGTCTGTATCGTATTCTTCGGGCTCGGCTGCGATACCGTGGCGGATCAGGTAAATAACCATATATCAATATTTCCAGGCATTTTATCCCATTTTTCTAGGAGCGGTCTAGGATATACTGAGATGTTGCACCATTCTCAATAAGCTTTGTATGAACAGGCTTTCCGGCCTGTTCCACAAGAAAATTCACTCTTTGTGGAACAGGCATCTTGCCTGTTCCTGAGAATGGTGCAAGATGTGAGATATACCTACCTTTTGCCTATTCTACAACTGGATTGACCTCTGGCGCCGTCATCGGGTTTGCGCTTCTGTAGCGATCGCGCCCTTGTCGTTTCGCATCGTACAATGCTCGATCGGCGAGGGCTATCAGTTCATCCGGCGATTTTCCGCAGCAGGGAACCATGCTAGCAATTCCCATGCTCACAGTCACGATCGATCTCACATCAGATTGCTCGTGAGGGATTGCCAAATCTCGGATTGCCTGACGCATCGACTCAGCAACTGCGATCGCGCCAGCAGTATCAGTATTCGGCAGGATAGCAGCAAATTCTTCGCCCCCGTAACGTGCAAACAAATCGGTAGAACGTTTAACCGCGGCTGCTGCAGCTTTGGCGACTTTCACCAAACAAGTATCCCCAGCTTGATGTCCGTAGCAATCGTTATATCGCTTGAAATAATCTACATCCAACATAATCAACGAAAGCTGTTGTTTCCCCTGCATCAGCCGGTGCCATTCCGACTGCAACCGCTCATCAAAACAGCGGCGGTTTGCTACTTGTGTTAACCCATCTGTCGTAGCAATTAATCTTTCTTGTTCCGCCCGGTGTCTGAGCATCTCCTCTGCCCGCTTGCGTTCTGTAATATCAGCAAAAGTTGTTACTACCCCATAGGGTTGAGACTGATTGAGATGGAACAGCGGTTGAGAATTAATCGAAATCCAAGTCAGCGTTTTATCCGATTTGTGAATGCCCATCACCACATTTGATAGCGGTTTTCCCCTCCCTAGGGCGATCGTTGCCGGATGCTGTTGGCAGGGGAAGGGAGAGCCATCTTCCTGAACGGTTCGCCAGTCTAAATCTACGGATGTACGCCCCATCATTTGTTCGGGGGTCAGTCCGAGAATCCTTTCGGCACTAGCATTACAGGTAGTAATTTGTCCGTCTGCTAGCTGAAGTACGACGCCTTCAGTCATGCTTGTAATCACAGAACGATACCGTTCCTCGCTCTCCTGCAATTGACTCAGGAGAATGTTTTTAGCATCAAACTCTGAAGCCAGATGCAGGCTACCCGCCAAAAACCCGGCCATCAGTTGTAAGGTATGAATATCTGACTCTGTAAAGGCACAGGGTGTAGCTGAAACAACTTTTAAGACGCCAACCCGATCGTCCTGATAGAACAAGGGAACAACCACCAGTGACCGGATACCAATGCGCTGACAGGCAGACCGATCCACCCGTGCATCGGTTTGTGAATCCTCGCAAAGCATGATTTGCCCCGTCGCAATACATTTTCCCGATAAACTTGTCCCTACTTTGATCCGTAATCCAACATAGGCGCTGGCGATACCGCTGGCTGCCCGATACACCAACTCATCCCCTTCCAGCATTTCAATCACGGCCCCATCGGCACCGAGCGATTTTTGAGTTCGCTCGGTAATCACCGCCATGACTGCATCGAGATTGGGATTGCGGATGGCGATTTCCTGTTGGGTAGCAATCACTATACTCAGACGCTCGAACTCTTGCTGTAATGCTGCTTCTGCTTGCTTGCGATCGGTGATATTCTTCATAAAGCAGTGATGCCCGATCGATCGCTCATGCGAGTCGTAGGCTGCCAACATCACCACCTGCTTGTAAAAAATCGAACCATCTTTCCTGATACCCCGGACCTCAACCTCCACTCGGCCCTCGGCTCGCATTTTTTGATAAGCCGCCATCATCCTGTCGCAGTCCTCGGGATGAACTGTTTTCTGCCAATTCATACCAACCATTTCTTCAGGCTGATAACCCGCTATATTGCCGTAGGCTTGATTAACGCTGATATATCGTCCGAAAATATCCAGCCGCGAGATTCCTTCCACCGCATTAGCAAGAGCTGTACTCATTTCTCTGAGTTCTGTTTCCGCCTGGACAAGATCCGTAATGTCTTGGGATGTACCAAACAACCGAATGACTTCTCCCTCTGCATTGAGTTCGACCTGTCCTCTGGCTTCGGTATGGCGGATAGAACCATTCGGGCGCAAGACTTTGAGGCGCAATAGATAAGGCTCTCCCCGAGTCAGCGCTCGTTGAACAACCATATGTAGCTGTTTGGCACTTTCGGGATGGTAAATCCGCAGGTTTTCTTCATAGGTAGGTTCGCCCAGTGCCCTGTCGCGTCCCAAAATCTCAAATAGTTGGGGAGACCAGGTAATTTTACCCGTCATCGCGTCCCATTCCCAGTTACCGATGTGGGCAACCCGCTGGGCTTCTGACAACCTGGTTTCATTCTGTTGCAGGGCAGTTTCTGTTTGCTGGCGACTAGCGGTAATGTCATTTTCGTTGACGACCAACATCGGGTTGCCTGTTACCGGGTCTTTGGTACACCGCACGTCGATCCTGTGCCAGCGAATCCCCGCCAGAGTAATCACTTGAGCCTCAGTGATCGAGACCTCGCCGTACCCTTGAACTCCCATTGCTCGCTCTCCTACCTGAGGGTCAACAAAGTGGCTCAGAAAAGCATTGTCTGACGCAGAGCGAGGGTGCAGCGCATCCCCATAACAGCGCAAGGCCGCCGGGTTTTCCAGCAGCGGTAAGCCTTCTAGGGTGTACAGGGAAACCATGAGCGTGGTGTGCCGGAGTGCCTCGATCGATCGCAGGATTTCCGGCTCCATTCGATCGGCGCTTTCGACCGTACCCTCGACCAGCATTGCCAAACGCCCGCTCTCTATCCCGATCCCAGAACACCGACAGCGGACAGAAACAGGCTGACCGCCCGGGTAAAACGTCCACTGCTCGGACAAGGTTTTGCCTTGCTTAAACTGCTGCAGATATGTCTGCAAGCGAATCCGAGTAGACTCTGACACATCGCTAAAGTTGCGGCTCGCAAGTTCTTGCCGGCTAGAAGCATTCCACAGGTACAAGGATGCTTGGTTTGCCCACCGCATTTGCAAATGCTGAATATCAAATATCCAGATCGGGTTTTGCAACAAGTCAAAAGCTTTGAGCTGGACAATATCGCCGCTCAGGGAATAGGCAAACTCTAGTGGTAGACAATTTTGATGATTGACTCTGGGCGCGCTTTCTGTACTGGTCGCAGTTTGATTTGGTTCTGTTTCGAGTTCCGGCGGTTGATTTGGCCCCATTACCGGGCGGTGAGATATCAAGTGCCGCATCCTCAACCCAAGCAGCACTGCAACGTGTTGCAGGATCTGAACGTCGAGAGGTTCCCACTGACGCGGACTTCGGCATTGATGAGCAATCAACAGTCCCCAAAGCTTCGGAGATTGCTGCTGTTTGCCATCTAGCAAGATTGGCACAACTAAATTTGCCTGAACCTGGATGCGATCGAGCAATTCGACATCACAAGCTTGAAGATGACCGCTGTGAATATCAGAAATGCTGCTCGTTTGTCCCTGGCTGTAACGCTCTACCCAGGTAGCTTCCAAGCAAGAATCATAAATCTTTTTTCCTAGGATTCGCGGCCGCTGAGCATCAACCGATTCAGCAAATACTACGCCATTTCTATGCGGTAGGAAGCGATAAATAATCACGCGATCGGTTTGCAGCAGCACCCTGGTTTCTTCTACCGCACATTGCAAAATTGTCTCCAACTCCGCGAACTCGTTGATTTGAAGCGCAATTTCAGAAATTTTTTCTAGAATTTTTTCTAACGACAAAGAGGAAGTCTGTTTTGTAAACATCTCCGCGTTCATTTTTTTTGTTAAGCTAATTTATAGTATTATAACCGGCAATAAATAAATATAAAAATTTGTTTTAAGTCGTACCAACTGGTTGTTTGGTTGAGTAAGAAAACCAACAATTTATGTTGGTTTCAAAACTTTTCTGAAAGGGGACAAGTTTTATTTTTTATGTGAGCCAGCCAAGAATTTATGTTTTTTCCTCTCTATTTGGCTTATGGGCGGCGCTTTTATATAAAAATTAGCCAAAATCTCCTGCAATAAATATAACAAGTTGTGATTGATTTAGCGAATTTATAGGAAAATTTAAAAAAATCTACTATGTAGAATTATTAAAATTAAAGGATTTTTTTGTGGAGTTTAGTAAGCTATATAAAACTAAGTTTGCCCAGAAAGCTGGTTTTTTTAGCAAAATACTTCGTTGTAGCCCTTGACAATAGTTAAAAAAATGTTTCTTGGGTGTGTATTTTTTGGAATTGATAAAATTTGTTATTGTTATTCCTGGACGCATCAACCGGGTTTTTTAACCCCCTTATACCAATTTTTTATGAGGCTGCATAGAATCAGATCCTGCCTAGCCCCCTTAATAAGGGGGGGACAAGATTCCGCTCAAATTCCCCCTTCTTAAGGGGGATGCGAGGGGGATCGAGATATGTGCAACTTCACATTAAATTGCTATTACTTCGTTCAAGCCCTCAATAAGAGTTAAAAAACCGGTTGATGAGAGTTGGGGTGCGTTCAGGACTGATTGTCAAGTTGAGCAAGAGCCTGGGAACGAGAAAAAAACGCGGCCAAACCTCGTACCAACCGGAGGCCGAACCCAGCGATCGCATTCCCAGGCTCTTGCTGGAACAAAGACGGCACCTACAAACTCCAGAGTTAATGATCGTAAACAGGATTGTCTTTAGGACTAATTAAATTCAGCAACTTTTGCTTTATCTGAGCATCGAATACTTCCCATTTCAGCCTTGCATAATCGCTGTTCTCATTCCCGCCGGAAAGAAATCCCACCGGAATTTCAAAACCTCCAGCTTGACTTCTGCCTCCACCAAAAAAGCGTCCTTGAGCATCTTGACCAAAGGCTTCTTTAATAAATTCGTCGGGGTCGAGAGTAAGTTTATTAGTTCGCAGCGAGCCAATTACTACTTCAATTTCTTCGTCTTTGTCGTGAACAATTGCGTAGACAACTGCTGTGTGTACGTTCTCTTCTGTGACTAAAAAGTCCGCCGCTTGGGGAATAGAATCCCGATCGTCATAGCGGAGGTAGCCGATCCCGGCGATCGAAAAATTGTTCTGGACGGTGCGGTGTTTGAGCGATCGCTCGATCGCATCCATCACCCACTTAGAACGAGAGGACTGCAACACTGCATTCAGCAACTGCGGGTCGTAAAACCGGCTCAAATAAGCCGCCGCTAAAAAGTCCTCCTCCTGAGCTTGTCTGAGGGCGTTCGTATCCGATCGCAAACCGTGCATCAAAGCTGTAGCGCACTTGATGTGCAGGCTGACACTGCCGTCGAGAGCTAGCATTCCAGCCTGTAAATACTCCGTAAAAATCGTGGCTGTAGCCCGGATTTGAGGGCGCAAATCGGTAAATTCTGCGTCCATTTCCCCCTGCAAATTGTGGTGGTCGATGACGGCGGCGATCGGAATTCCCGCCGCTAAAATAAACTCAGTTAATTGACAAGTCGTGCCTTGGTTGTCGATAAAAGCGCAGCCCTGATACACCGACAAATCCTTAGTTTTTACTGTTTCCAGCGTCCAGCGCTGCAACGGCAACCCTGTCAATTTAACTAAGGCAATATTTTCTTGGTGGCTGAGGGCGCCGGCGTAGATAATCTCGCATTGGATATCGTACTGTTCGGCGATTAATTTGTAAGTCCAAGCGCTTGAAAGTGCGTCGGGATCTGGAAAATCTTGCAGCAATATTAACTGGCGAGTGCCTTTGTGCCGATCGAACATTTGGCGCAATTGCTGGACTTTGCGATCGTGCAATTCCTCGCGGAGACGGCCGCGATTCTCTTCGGAAGCAACTTCGGCTTTGCTGCGCCGTTTCCCGGGCGCACTCAATCCGGGTACAACCTCCCTGCTGGGGTCAACCTCACCTTCGCGGTTGCCAGATGTTTCATCGGAATTGTTAGGGGGATGGTCTTTCATCGTTGAAAATTAACAATTTAACTATTTCAGGATTTGCGCGGCATTCGATCTTAAACCCGGTTTCTTTGTAGATGCCTTGTTGTCAAAGCCAATACTTCTTACGAGAAACCGGATTTTAAGACCGTAAATTCTATCTTTAAATTTTTAACTCATGCAAAGAGTGTGCGTTGCCAGGAACGAAGCAATCTCAGAAATCAGAACTTCCGCAAAAAACCCCCGCGCTTTCGCTGACAGGGGTTTTAAAGGCCAATTACATATTTTTGCCATTCTTTGTGCATACCGCTCTTAACGTGTTTAGTCACTTCAAAATAAAGACCGCTGTGAGGCTTCCTCGGCGGATAGCGCAGCAGCATTCCCGCTTCTTTCGGCGTGCGGCTGCCTTTATTGACATTGCAGCGCATACAAGCCGTAGCGAGGTTTTCCCAACTGTCGCCTCCTCCGCGCGATCGGGGAATCACGTGATCCAGCGTCAAATCATCCCCGGTATAACCGCAGTATTGACAAGAGTGCGCGTCCCGGTGCAAGATGTTCCGGCGGGTAAGCGGAATATCCTTATAGGGAACTCGGACGTAATGCCGCAGTCGGATCACAGTTGGTAGCGGGAAGTTTGGCGCAATAAATTTCCCGTTGTGTTCTACCTGTTCTGCTTTTCCTTTCAGCAACAAAACTACCGCCCTTCGCCAATTGGTGATGTTAAGGGGTTCGTAGGAGGCGTTCAGCACCAGAACATTGCCCATTGTTGATTATTAAAGAGAATATTTTTTCCGATGTTAGCACAGGTTCCAGTTTAGGTGGGGCGGGCTCAGGAAGGGCAAGGCTCAACAAAAAACGGTGAAAAACCGCACCTTTACCTTATACCTTCGCGCCTGCGCCCCCTGTGAGCTCACCTATTTTCTGCCCGCGTGTGTAGCGCCAGCATTTTTCCCTGAGTTTTGGCGATAATGAGGCCAGTGCGTGCGATCGGCAAAACTTTACACAATAAATTTTATTTTTTTCCCTAAATGCCTAATCTTCCCGGCAAAAAGCAGTCTAACTTTTTAGAGTATTAGTAACCTTAAATGAAAAAGCTTATTACTGCTCATGGAATTTCGGCTCTTAAAGTCAGCTTTTAGCGCGTCAATTATTGCCCTTGTTGCTCCGATTTTAGCAAACAGTCCCGCCTTTGCCCAAACGCCTTCATTCTTCTGCGGCGCTGCTGGCGGCCGCCCAGCTACAATTGCTGTCCAACAAGGCAAAAATATTCCCGTTATTCTGTGGCTAGCTGATAACTATTTCAATGAATCGGGAGAAGACGCCATTACTCGGTGCACCCGAGTCTCGGGAATTCTCAACAACTCGCAACCGCAAGGTAACTGGGAGAATATTATCACATCAGGTGCATCTCCCAGCGGTCAACTAATTATTTGTGCAGCTAATCCTCAAGACGGTTCCTGTAGATTATTATATCAAGTACCCAAAGGGCAAAATACCGAACAAGCCCGACAAGAACTCTTAAGAAGAGTCAAAAATCCTAATGTAAGTGTTTCGCCTGTCAAGGTAAATTGATAGTCATCAGTAGGGAGACAACATTGCCGCGTCCGAATACGGGTAGGGAGACAACATTGCCGCGTCCGAATACGGGTAGGGAGACGGCATTGCCGCGTCCGAATACGGGTAGGGAAACGGCATTGCCGCGTCCGAATACGGGTAGGGAAACGGCATTGCCGTGTCTCTACTTGCAGAGAGTTGAAACTCTTCTAAAATACTCCGGTTGACTGGTGAAAAAATTGCAACTTTGCTTCAGCAATTCTTCCAACCCTTCAACCTGTCTCAGCCAGACAGTGCCGTTGCTTCCAGCTACAGCAATTTGTTTTCCATCTCGACTCCAACCGACACTAACAACATTCTCCTCAAACTCAAATTGAGCAACCTGTCGCCCCGCTAAATTCCACAGCCGCACCGTCTTGTCAATTCCCACTGTAGCAAGCCGTTCTCCGTCGGGACTAAAACTAATTGATTTCGCATCTAAATGCAAGGTTTGAAATTCATTAACTAATTCTTTTTCTGACAGGTTCCACAGCCCGACTTTGCCGTTCAACGTTACTGTAGCAAAGCGATACTGCCGCCCGGCTGGACTGAAACTAATCCCAATTGCCTGAACCGGCAGTGTTTTTTTCAGCTTTCCCGACAAACTCCAAATTCGCACTGTAGATTTGCCATCTAAAGTCGTTAAAAAATCGCCACTCGGGCTAAAATTTACGCTTCTCACTAAACCGTTATGACCGGGGAGTTTCACGCTATATAATATTAGTTTTGGCAGTTTTGACAAGTTCCAAATTGCAGCACTGCTGTCTATTCCTGCCGCCGCTAACAACTTTCCTTCGGGACTAAAACTGATGCTGGTAACAGAGCCTTGAATTCCTTTCAATTGAGAAATATTTTTTCCTGATAAATTCCATAATTTAACTGTGCTGTCCCTTCCTGCGGTCGCTAAAAAATTCCCGTCCGGGCTGAAGTTTACCATATTAACTGACTGCTGCAAAGCTTTCCACTCAGCAATTTTTTTCCCGGAAAAGTTCCAAATCCGAACTCTATCGTCTATTCCTGCGGTTGCTAAAATTTGCCTTTCTGGGCTAAAATTGACGCTGGTAACTGCACCTGTATGAGCTTGCCAAGTCATCTTTCTTGGCGGAACTGAGGATGCTTGTATCGGCTGTTTTTCGCTAATTTTATCGAGAATTACTTGTAAGGCTAATAGCGGTCTAGTTGCCGGATATTGTTCTAGCTTTGGTTTGTTTTCAACCAAGGCTTTTAATTTTTTTCCCGATGCGATCGCCCTCAGTAAAGCTTCGGATAAAGCTTCGCTGTTTTCTGTCTTTTGAGATACCGCCAACAGTAAAGCATCGCTGCCATTTTGTTCTATTTCAATACTTGCTTGTGCTAGTTTAAACCGCTGGTAAGCGAGAGTTGAAAAGCCGATCGCCCCTACTAACGATGCTGCCAGTACCGCAGAACCGATTCTGATCCAATGTTTGGCTTTTTGTTTGGCAGAGTCAGCTTCACTCAAAGCTTTTTCGGCATCACGCACAGCTTTCTTGGTTTCTAGTGTAGCTGAATGCAGCCGTTGATTTTGGTCGCTCAAAATAACTTTTTGGCTGGCTGTTAAAAACTGAAAATCTTCGTTTCTCAAGCTTTTATCTGCCGCCCAAACTAATGCTGACTGCAAATCATCCCCTCGCAACAGTTGGGAATCATCTTCACAGCTAGAATTCAGCCAGAGTTTGATAGCTTCCGAGTAAGGCGAGAGTTTTTCTAATTTTTCTTCAATTAACTTTTTGTTAAATACAGCTTCATAAATAGGATTAGAAATTGTTAATTTTTCCCGGCGCTTAACGATTAATCCGCTCAATCGCAATTCCATTTGTTCGGCACTACCATCGGGGACAATTTCAGCTTGTTCTAAAATTTGCTGGTACAATCCGAGTCTCCTCACAATCCGCTGATTTTCTCTGAAAAGCCGATCGCGAATTGTGGACAAATGTTCGGGCACATCTTGAGTTTCCCAATTCTCCACGATTTTCAAACGCACTACTTTCTCAACCCACTCTTTAGAAGTGTGAATTTTATCTTCCTCCCCCCCTTGCCAACGGGCGGCTGCATCTTTCTCCCCCCCTTGCCAACGGGCGGCTGCATCTTTCTCCCCCCCTTGCCAAGGGGGGGCTGGGGGGGGTAAATTCGGGATTAATTGTGGATTTTCCAGGAGGAGTTTGCACAGCTTTTGAGTCAGGAACGGTTGCCCGCCAGTCCAATACAAAACCTCTCTCAAAACTTCACGAGGGCTGTCTGTAAGCTCTGCCAACCCCGCTGCTAGCGGTTGAGCTTCTGTTTCGTCAAAACCAGTTAATTCGATCGCCTTGCCAATATTAAAAGGGGTATTGCTGCTGGCATTTTGCTCGCGGCACAAATCCGTCGGCGATGCTACGCCTAAAAGGGCCCAGGTTAGGCGATCGAACTCTGAATTGTTGGCGCGTTTGTTGTAGCACGATCGAATTAGCGCTAAAAAATCATCGGCGGGAAAATCCAGGGCGAGAATGCTGTCGATTTCGTCAATAAAAATGACAATATTGCTGGAAATGTTGGGTAAGAGTACGGTTTCGATGAATTCGCTCAATCTTTGAACCGGAGTTAAAAAATTGCGATCGCGCCACCAAGTCCGCACGTTGACAATATCCGACAGGTTAAAGTTATTTTCGAGAATGCGGAGTAAACCAGCATACCACTGTTCGGGAGTGACGCCGCGGTTGCCAATTTCCGAAATGTCGATCGCAGCACAAGCAATTCCTTCATTTCTCAGCCTCTGAATTGTCCGCACCTGCAAGCTAGATTTGCCCATTTGCCGGGAATTCAAAACATAACAAAATTCCCCGGCTTTCAATCCGTTATAAAGGTCGTCGTCTGCTTGCCGCTTCACATAATTTGGAGCGTTATTTGTCAAACTCCCACCGACTTGATAGTAACTGGGCTTTGTGGTAAAATTCATAGGATAAAATGGTAAAATCCAAAAATATATTGGGGTCATTCGGCGGTTGAAACCGCTACTAAACAAACAAATTCCGCCTGCGCGGACTGAAGAAATGAGGCGTATTAAAGGAAACTTTTGTATGATACATTGTACCACAATACAACATGAAAACGGATTGGATTGGATATCACCGCGACAAAGATAAATTAAGAACTGAAATTTGGTCTTTGCTGAAGCAGCAAGCCGCATCTGTTGGCGATCCGTTCGGTCATATTCCCAACTTTGTCGGTGCCCAGTTGGCTGCCGAAAGATTGGCAAGTTTACCAATATGGCAACAAGCGAAAACGATTAAGTGCAATCCCGATTCGGCGCAAATTCCGGTGCGGATGCGGGCTTTGCAAGACGGAAAACGCCTGTATATGGCAGTACCGCGATTGACAGACGATCGCTGTTTTGTTGAGTTAAATGCTGCGGATTTGCAGAGACAAAATGTATCTATTGCCGAAAGTGCGTTAGCGAAGCCCTCGAAGAGGATCGCCCGCAAAGCTCTCGATTGCGGAAAATTGGTAAGTTTTGCAGAAATGGAGCCGATCGATTTAGTAATAGTCGGTTGTGTAGCGGTGGCGCGCAACGGTGGAAGAACCGGTAAAGGTGCAGGATTTGCTGATTTAGAATTGGCTATGTTGCAAGAATTCGGGTTAGTACAAATCGATACGCCAATTGTAACAACAGTGCATCCTTTGCAAATAGTCGAAGATTCGCGTTTGCCAATGCAATCTCACGATTGGGCGCTGAATTGGATTGTTAGTGCCCAGGAGGTAATTGAGACTAATACAAGTTATCCGCGTCCGACAGGGTTAAACTGGGATAGTTTGCGATCGGAACAGTTGGTGCAAATTCCAATTTTGCGAAAGTTGAGAGAGCAAGACTAGATAACGAGTTTCTGTGCTAAACTTGTCTAGAGTTTACTATTGTAGAATATGAAAGTTATTTTGGGCGACATCACAAAACTCGAAGTTGATGCGATCGTGAATGCTGCAAATACCAGCTTAATGGGTGGTGGTGGAGTAGATGGAGCAATACACAGAGCAGCAGGATCGGAACTTTTTGATGAATGCCGATTACTTGGAGGATGTAAGACTGGAGATGCTAAACTAACTAAGGGATATAAATTGCCTGCACGCTTCGTCATCCACGCAGTAGGGCCAGTATGGCGGAAGGGTAATGATGGAGAACCGGAACTCTTAGCCGAGTGTTACCGTAAGTGTATGCAAATTGCCGCAGAACGAGAGTTTGAGAGTTTGGCATTTCCTTGCATTAGCACCGGCATTTACAGCTTTCCTAAAGTTCTAGCAGGTGAGATTGCAGTGAAGGTATGCTCGGAATATATACAAAATAATGGTGGTCCTCAAAAAGTAATTTTTTGCTGTTTCGATCGAGAGAATTATGAAATCTATGAGAGGATTCTATCTAAATACAACCCTAAAAAACCTCTCTAAACCTTCATCTAACGCACCCTACAAGTTTAGGATTTATCTCAAATCCGTTGCTATCGGAATTATTCATCTCTCTCTTGTCTTCCTCTGCGCTCTCTGCGGCCTCTGCGGTTCAATCATTCAAAAACAACCGTAAACGATATTACTCATTTTATCTTAAGGTAAAAGAGAATTCACAGCGATCGCCCCAATTTCTCTCCCTTCAATAATAATCGGTATAACAGCCGATCGCCCAAAATCTAACCTTTGACTGTAATCTGACGGCTCAACTTCAACAAGAGGTTGAGAGTACACCTCAACCAGTCCTTCAACAAGATTCACAATCCAATAAATCGCAATTCCAGCGCGGGCATAAATCCGTTTTTTGACAGTGCGATCGCGCTGAAGCGTCGTATCGGATACTTCAACAATCAAGGCAATATCTTCAGCACCAGGATGCCGATCGATATACTGTCGCGTATCCCCTCGAACAACCACTATATCAGGTTCGGGTTCGCTGTTGGATAGCGTTATCGGTTCTTGGGAATCAACATACCACCCCGCAGGTAAAATATTCTCTAAAGCTGTTCTGACAAGACGAGTTGTGACTCGATGCCGTGGATTTTTGGGCATTTTGAAAACCAGCCAACCTTCCAGCAATTCTACAGAGTCATCATCCGTGAGAATGCCAGCTTGAATTATCGCATGATACTGCTCGATGCTCAAGCGCAAAATCAGATCGTTCGGAATTGCTGCAACACTTTCAACAGGCGACATAACAGTATGCGGGAGTTAATTTAATTATGATTTTACCTAATTTTAACATATATCTACTTTGTGGTGAACACGCGCCATGCAATGAAAGCTGTAAAACCTAGATAACCAAACACGGTAATCCAGTCTAGCCAATTGTCGGAAGTTATCAAAAAAATATCGTTCACGGCAACCGTTCACCTGATTATTACTTACAGAAATTATACCAAATCCAGGTTAGTTATTCCCATCTCTCTCTTCTGGAGACTCTGCGTACTCTGCGTCAATAGCGGTTAAATCATTCCGATGCAACCGGAATTGAGATGACTGGCTTTTTGGGAAAATTATATTAACTTTTTTTCAGAGCTTCCCTATGCTTATTCAAGAAATCTAACAGTGCTTCCGCCTGTGGGGATGGCTGTAAACTGGCGTAAGAATAGCGATACAAACCTCTGCAAATCAAAGATAACCGCGTTGGAAAATCAAGCACAGATGGGATATCGACGATCGCATCATCAACTGGTGGAATATCCCCTCGCTGACAATATACAGCATAGCTAATTCGAGGCGATTTAGCCCGACTGCTGCTGCGGCTTCCCCAGTGAAAAACGTATTGATCCCAGCACGATAAAGTACCAGCTTGTGTCGGTAAAGCCCGGATATCTTCCAAGGCAAATTTAGTAGCTTTTGTCTTGAGATTTTTGATAG
This sequence comes from Microcoleus pseudofavosus SVA1_A4, assembly GCF_036700565.1. Taxonomy (NCBI): domain Bacteria; kingdom Bacillati; phylum Cyanobacteriota; class Cyanophyceae; order Oscillatoriales; family Microcoleaceae; genus Microcoleus; species Microcoleus pseudofavosus. The sequence continues at coordinate 69,679 of NZ_JAUBPE010000019.1, read as the reverse complement.
CTTCAGCATACTCTGGATCGCGGTTTGCCGGAATCATGTACATACATGAATTGAGGGGATTGGCCTCAGTAATTGTCACCCAGATAGTAAGCACCGTCGGCATACCGTTGGAGTCTATAGTATTTTCGTACTCGGCGTCGCGGTGAGGCTCAAATCCTTTGCCGCTGTCGGAAGTTTCTATGTAATAAACCCAAAAATTTGGAACTAGCTTGTAGCCGTTTCCCAAAATTCCTGTCAAGGTTGAGTTAAAGTAACCAAATGCTTGATAGAAAACATCGTAGACGAGGGCAAACATTGTCGGAAACCCTGCTTTTCGGACATTTTCTATACAGTCGCGCATCTGGTGAATAGTAGCAGCAGGTATTACGCTAGGTGTTTGGAAATAGCCTTCTTCTCGCAGTTGCAGCCTGTACTCGTCAATTTCTGCTTTTTGGCTTCCCGAAAATTCTGAAAAGCCTTGAAAAGGTCGATCGGAAATAGTTAAATTGGGGTTGAGATTGCGCCAGTAGTTAATATCTTCTGCTACAGGCAGAAGTGGAATTAATTTATCTAAGTCAAGAGACTTTCTCAGAGTGACGGTTTCTTCAGTCATCGACCCTATTTTACGTGGATACTGCACAGGGGAAAGCCGGGGCGATCGCTCTTTTGCGATATTTGTGAGCCTCTTTCCCCCTACTGCTGATTGTACGTCATTAACGAGCTAAAATCTCCCATTAATTAACTCCCAAATTCGTTTTAAAATATTGTCGGTACAGTTCGCACCTCGGCACGCACTCGTTCCCCTGCAATTTCACCAACCCCAAACTGTCCAACTTAAACGCCTGCATCGCCTTTAATGGCACCGGAGAATCCGCCGCTGCAATCTCTCTCATCCCCTGCGCCAACTCTGGATATTCTTCCAAATTCCACAACTGCCGGCGCAAATGGTCGCTGTAAATTCCCGCATCTGCGATCGCAGTTTCTTTTAATTCATCGAGTGTCAAATCCGATCGCGAAATGTGATATAATGCAACTCGCACTAAATACGGATGTCCGCCGACAATTGCCATTAATTTCTCAACTTCGGCATCCGACCAATTCAAGTTGTGGCGCGCTGCTAAATCTTGGATTTGCTGATGGTTGAATTCCGGCAAATCTACGGGAAGTCCGACGTTGAAAGGTGATTGATTGATGTTCATCGGGATATAAACTTCGGTTGAGTGAACTACAATTAATCGCAGTTTTTTCCAGATGTCGCGCCGCTTCGATTCTTCGTGCCACGCCCGCAGCAGTCCTAAAAAGTCTTCGGCAATGTCGGGATATTGAAAAACGCGATCGATCTCGTCTAATCCTAAAATTAAAGGGCTGTCGATTTGCGGCAAAATGTATTTTTCAAAGTAATCTTTGCAGTTGACTTTGCTGCCAAAAATATCGTCCCAATAATCATCTAATTGATTTGGCAAGTGCAACTCGCGCCCGACATAAGCGCAAAACCATTTTAAAAATTTATCTAAGTCCGCGAATACGGCTTTATCTACTAACTGAAAAGTTAGCGGCACAGTGCAATAGCCTTGACGGGTTCCGTGATGCAAAATTTTTGCCATCAAGGAAGTTTTGCCCATTTGTCTCGGTGCTTTAATTCTAATTAACGCGCTGGGCTGCACAATAGTTTGATAGCAGCGTTCTTCGATGGGCGGGCGTTCTACATAAAATTGAGAAGCGACATCGACTTGTCCTCCGGGTAATTCGGGTTCGGCGGCGGGTAGAGGTGTTTCGTCGCTGCTAATTTCTAATAGCTGTTTTTGTGTTAAATTTTCCGTTTCTTCGGTAACTGGTGCGGGTTCTTCTGCTAGCAAGTTCAGAACTTCTTCGATCAGAATGGGAGTGTCGGCGGTGGTTTTCCATTCCCTCTGTTTGATGCGGTACAGATAGCCGCGCAAATCGTGATTTAGAGGCGCGTTCAGCGGAAAGCCGACGCGGATAGGGAGAATTATTGGTCTTCTGTCAGCGCGAGCATCTTGCAGTTCTTTTGCTTGCTGAACTTGATATGTTAGCAGTTCGCTTTGGCTGACCGTTGGCGGCAATAGTAGGAGCAAATAATCGCATTCTTGGAGGAAGAAATTAATGCGATCGAACCAATTATCTCCCAATCTAATGTTATTTTCTGCTGTGAAAACTGTGTGACCGATCGCACTTAAGGCCGTTTCCAACTGTTTTCCCAACTCGCGATCGGGTTCTGCGCTGCGATAACTGACAAATACTTTAACAATTCTGCTGCTGGTGGCTGTTTCCCCCGCAGCGGGCAAATTGTCCGGTTTGTCTAAATCTTCGGCATCGTCTAGTTTAGCCGATCGGTGGTCGCCAGCCGCCAGAGTCAGCTCAAAGGCCGCGAACAACTGCCGAAGTTTGCTGAGATCCGCACCTTCTCTACCCTGCTTGATTTTGCTGACTGTATCGGCACCGACGCCAGATTCAGCCTCGATTTCAGTCAGAGTACCTCTAATGTTATTTCGGTCAGACCATTCTTGGAGCGCCTCGTTAAGTTTCTTTAAGCCAGAGGCAGTGAGAATGCGACCGCGATCGCGTTTTGACTTGAGCACTTCGCTTGCACTGAAAGGGGAACGAATCTAGGAAGTTTAACGCCTTAAGTTCCTATTTTAGGCGATTTTAAGGAAGATAGTCAGCTAGCCGGAATTTAAGGCATTTTACTTGGAGAAGTTTTTGGGGCGATCGACTCCTCAAACTCTGTCCTGATAACGGCTTCAACAGTTGAATATATTTGAGTATAAAAATTTTTTCTTAACTCCCCAATCTCCGCCGCTAATGACCGCTTAACTTTTTAGAGTAGATACACCCAGCAGAAAAGGAGCAGCAAAATGAGCAAAATCTTACACAGACTGGCAATGGCCGCTTTAGGAACCGGCGCCATTTTCACAATTAATACACTTAATAATTTAACAGAAGCATCAGCGGCTGGTAAATTTGACCAATCAGAAATTCATCAAAACCAAGTTTTTTCAATTCCCGTACCGGGGCAGTTCCATAAATAGGGAAATTCATTGATTTAATTAAGGAGAAATTATGAAGTCTACACTTTGTTCGCCGCAACCTACCGCTACAACATCTGACTCCGTTGATGCTGAGGCGATCGATGCCTGCATTGCACTTGCGTGGGTTGAATTGGTAGCATTAAATGCCAGCGCTCTCACGGGAGATGATTGGCTGGTTCTGTGCGATGATATTGATAGCGGAGAAATCTACCGTGGCTGGTTTCTGTGGCACGACCGCGAAGTTAGCGGTAATTGGGAAGCTTACGATCCTTTGAGCGATCGCCGATTTGTCAAGAAAGGAAAAGTTTTTCTCAAAGCGGCGATCGATGCCATAGAAAATTCAAGAAATAAGGCGAGCGCTCAACTTGAATTTATTTGATTTACACGAACCAAGGGCTAATAAAATTTGCTCCTACATACAGTGGCAACCGCTGTAATGTGGTACAATAAATAACAATCAAATATCATTTTGTATTCAAAGCGTCGGAAAGCATATTGGCTCGCTCTCCGATAAAAAATACAGCGGGAACCGCTGTAAAACTAAAATAATCAACGACCTAAAAAAACTGGGGTAAGCTGTTCTGCATTTAAACTACACAGTCAAAATTTGATAAAGTTCTTGTGGGGTGGGCGTCTCGCCCGCACAAAAAATGCAATTTAGATGGAGAACAGCTTATCCATCAAATTATTAGCTCTGGTTTAGGTTTTAGATGCGTTCAATCTTAGAACAAACAACAGGATAAAATATTCATGAACTTGAACAAGTGCCGGAGGTAAATTATGAATTTCTTAATCGATAAAACTATGTCGGTAATTGCCTACCTTATTGATTCGTCTTCGTTAATATTTATGCTTGTTTTACCGATAGTGCTAGTTTGGCGCTCTACAATTTGTGGAGTTTTTATGGCGACTCTAATCATTGAAATTAATATTATTTTAACTGACCTTTTGACTACGAAATTACGTGGGCAACAGCTTAATTATGAAGATTTTGAATACTGGAATTTGATATGGATACCCGTGTTTTTTTACTGTATTTTTATTTGGCTTATCAAGTTTTTGGTCAAAAAAATACAGCGGGAACCGCTGTAAGCTTGCGTTCACTCCCAGCCGACCAAAAGATGGGTAATAGCACCGGATTTGATATAAGCCCCGAAAACCAAATATTCTCAAAGAAAATAATAAAAATTACGGCTGCGAGCCAAAGTTGACTGTATGATGCTATGTGGTTCGCCTCGAAAGCGGTTGAGAACACTGTTACCGCCGCTTTCTCGTTGCCGCCGTTAAACTCTTTCTCTTCAAACATGACTCCAAAACTGCGATGGCTGTTGCCGGCCGCCCTTAGTGTTTTCTCGATCGCCCTGCCTGCAAAAGCTGATACACTAACATCTTGGCACTTCGATGCCAGCCAAAATCAACTCAATTTAACAACAGATTCAGGAGTTCAGCCGGAAGTTAAACTCATTGCAAACCCCACCCGTTTAGTAATTGATTTACCGGGAATAGTCTTGGAATATCCCGAAACTCCTCAAAGCTACAACTCAGCTATTCAACAAATTAGAGTCGGGCAATTTGACACCGAAACCACCAGGTTAGTGATACAATTGACTCCCGGTTATAAGTTAGACCCGCAAAAAGTCCGAGTCATTAGAGAATCTGCCACTCGCTGGTCGTTTCAGTTGCCCAATCCAGAGCAAATAGCGGGCAACGAGTCTGTTATACCTACAGCTATTACCCAGATCGAACAAAAACCCGGTCAAGTTATACCAACAGTTTCTTCAGCAAATCCCCGAAACTATGCTGCTGATTTGGCGATGCGAACAGGTTCAGAAATGAGCGCAATTAAGCCTCAGATTGAAAGTGCGATCGAACAGTATAGATCCCTCAGCGCCGGAATGTTTTTTCTGGATTTAGATACAGGAGACTATTTAGACATCAAGGGCGATCGAGTATTTCCGGCGGCGAGTACAATCAAATTGCCAATTCTAATTGCTTTTTATCAAGATGTAGACGCGGGCAAAGTTAGCCTGGACGAAACATTAGTTATGAAGTCAGACTTAGTTGCCAGCGGTTCTGGAACTATGCAAGATGAACCAGATGGCACTCGGTTTAGCATCAGAGAAACCGTAGATAAAATGATTACCATCAGCGACAATACAGCCACCAACATGATTATTGAACGTTTGGGGGGAATTGCTAAACTCAACGAGCGTTTTCGCAGTTGGGGATTAACTGATACCAGAATTCGCAATTGGTTGGGAGATTTTCAAGGAACAAATACAACCAGTTCTGTGGATATGGTAAAGTTGCTGGCGATGCTGTCTCGCGATAAATTAGTTTCTGAATCGAGTCGGGAACAAGCTTTAGAATTACTGCGGCGCACCACAACTAGAACGCTGTTACCTTCGGGTTTAGGCGCGGGAGCAGTTATTGCTGACAAAACCGGAGATATCGGCTTTGTGGTTGGCGATGCGGGAATTATTGATATGCCCAACGGCAAGCGTTATTTGGCCGCAATATTTGTCAAACGTCCTTACAATGACCCGATTGTGAGAGATTTTGTGCGCCGGATTTCGCGGATTGTTTACAATTATTTAGACCAAACTGCGGCGAATGTACCGGAATTATAGAACTCATGCAAAAAACCCGCTTTCTGGTAAAAATCGTCGATTGATACGAACAATTAACACAGAAACGGGGTTTTTGGTGTGGCTTGCGCAAGCGCTGAATTAACAATTAACTTAAGACTATTCTTTGCGCTCGATGGCTACAGTCAAATGAGCCACAACTGCCCCAACTGTAGCAAGTACAGCAGCAATTGGAAAGACTACCGATCCTGCAACGCCGCCCACCAATCCAGCCATCAGCGGAATGTCTGCCAAAATCCGCCCTTGGGAGTTTTTGATGACGAGGCGGCGGAGTTTTCCTTGCTCAATTAATTCTTTGAATTTAGCAATTAAACTGTCGCCGCTAATCTTAAATTCTTCCACTCTGACTTTTTCTTCTGTTGCAAATTCTGAAGCGAATAAAGGAGTTTCAACTGTTGGGTTGGCTGAATTTCCGGCTGCTGCTGTTTCGTCTTGTAGAATCGTTACTTGTTGTTCTAGTTGTGAGTTCATTTTTTGTAAGGGCGGGTGAAAACCAACCGTTTAATTTGTATACCCTTATCTTCGGCGATCGCCATTCACAACGACAGGCAAGGAAACCCTACAATCTGCATTCGTACTTTCCACCCCCCCACTTTTACTCAAAACCTTATCTCTGTCGGGTTAGATAAGGGCGGGTTTATCTATTCCTAAAGGTAGAGAAAATATCTCTGGGAATACCCGCCCCTACTGATTATTTGTGTCGAATTAGCTCGTAAATTTCCACATAGTCTTTAGCTGGATATTTCCACGAATTATCGCAATTCATGCCTTGAAGCATGAGTTTTTCAAATTCATCGTGATAGTCATACCACAATCCGATCGCCCGATCGAGCGCCGACTCTAAAGCCGAGTAGTCGGTTTGGTAAAATACGTAACCGTTGCGCTCTTCCGGCAAGTGGCGGGTGTCGTAATCTCGATCGAACACAGTATTCAGCAAACCGCCAACTCCCCGCACCACAGGAACAGTACCGTACCTCAACCCGATCATCTGAGTCAGGCCGCAGGGTTCATAATTACTGGGAACCACAATCATATCCCCGCCCGCATAAATTAAGTGCGACAGTTCCTCATTAAAACCTAGTTCTAAATGGCAGTCTGGATTATCATTTAAAAAGTATTTTTCGTGCTGGAAATGAGCGTTAATTCCCGCTTCCGTCGCGGAACCCAAAAGCACGAATTGCGCTCCCTTACTCAGAGAGTAATAAATTGCATGGTGGACGAGATGAACGCCTTTTTGGTCGTCCAAACGACCGATAAAGGTAATAATAGGCTTGTCAGCATCGCGCAGGAACAGCCGATCGCGCAAAGCTTTTTTAGTTTTCGCTTTTCCTGCCAAATCCTCCTGAGTGTAATGAGCCGGAATATAGCGATCGCTCTCGGGATTCCACACATCGTAATCAATGCCGTTAAGCACCCCGCGAAACTTATCTTGATACAAATGCAAAGTGTGGCCCAAACCGTAGCCAAACTCGCCGAGGTGAGCTTCCCAAGCGTGGTGCGGCGAAACCGTGGTAACAAAGTTCGAGTAAACAATGCCGCCTTTCATAAAGTTAATGGCAAAAGGGTTAAAGTTATCTCGGAGGCGATCGTACTCAAAATAATAATCCGGTCTGTGCAAACCCGTTGCTTGCAAAATATCGCCACCTCCCATACCTTGATGTTTGAAATTGTGAATGGTATAGCAGACTCGCTGATATTCCATCCAATTGTATTTGTAAATTTCAAACAGCATGACTGGAACCAAACCAGTTTGCCAATCGTGACAGTGAATCACATCGGGACGCTTGTTGCTTCTGAGCAAAAATTCCAAAGCGGCTTTGCTGAAAAAAGCAAACCGCATATTGTCGTCATTGCAACCGTAATAACAGCCGCGATTAAAAAAGTTATCTTGAGAGCGAGGTTCGATGAAAAAACACAACTGCCCGTGCACCCAGCCGCACAAGACATCACAGAGGATTTCGCCGCCGTACCAGGGCACCGCGAGATCCCGATAGGCCTCGTGAAGTCCCCAAATGTGGTCGTACCTCATGCAGTCGTACTTGGGTAAAATAATCTCGACGCAGTGGCCGGAATTCTGCAACTCCCGACTCAAACCGTAAACTACGTCGCCCAAACCCCCTGCTTTGATGACGGGGGCGCACTCCGAGGCAATTTGTACAATGTACATTTTTTTTTCTCGCTCCTGGATAAATCAAAAAAATATTTTCTTAACTTGACAAAGTATATGAGTTCTCGGCAAATAAGCAAGTAGGCCATTGGGAATACAGGGAAATACGCCCAGCTAGCTGAAGTTGAGGCCGATTCGGGCGATCGGACTGTTGCTTAAAATACAGTTACGGACACGGCAGTGCCGTGTCCTGATGTACCAAAGTGTATTCGAGCGCCTGTTTGTCCAGGTTTTGCAACAATCAAACTAATTTGTCAAATCCATTCGTTTCGATCGATCGCATCTCGTGTCGCTGTCAACAACTCAACCCAAACCCATCCCATCATTTTCACACACTAATAATTTACCTTTACCCTGATAAAACCAAACATAACCCTCCCCGCCGCCTTTGCCAAAATGACCTAATTTTCGATAATCTTCTTCAATCCCCTTGGTAAATCCTTTAACCAAATCGCAATCAGCTATCAAAGTTTCACCTTGTTTGAGTTCGACAACCTTAGCCGGTGAACTTGTAGCTGCTACAACAGTAGCTTTTTGCTCGCGCAAAGCTGTAACAGCAATTCTCCACCTACCGTCATTAGAAGCAGCCACTTGTCGGAATTTCAGTTTTTTAGCACCGATAACTACATTGTCCGAACAAAACTGAAATATACCGTCATCAAACTCCCACTGCTCCGCATCCAAAAGCTCGATCGGCGTATAATGCAGGAAATGCCCTTTTTGTCTCGGTTCCAGTTTCACCGTACCAGTCCCTTGATATACGGGAGCGTTATAGTCCATTTCCGTTGTCAAAGATACCCACATATCTTTCAAACGGTTATCCGTTTTATAAACACCGGAAGTCAATTTCCCCATACACCAATGCAGCGCACCTTTTTGAATTATCGCTCCCGAATTGTTCAAGTTAATTTCTACTTGCTGAACAAACGGAATATTCTTAGTGGGATGGTAAAACTTATTGGTTTCAGGATTGATGTTATTTTGGATGTACCACAAATCAGTCGGTTCCAAAACCTTGATTTCGTATTTCATAATTTTCCTCGCCTCTTTACATGAAATATGTTAAACATTTGCAGGCATATTCTGCTACTATTAAATTTTACAGCTATTTTAGCAATAGCAGACAGTGCCGCTCCACAATTGTTGAGAAAAATTTATGCCTGCGATCGCACAATCTCCCAATTTACCCATTTTACAAGAAATCAACTCAGGATTGCCCAATATTTGCGGTTCCGAAGCAGAAATCAGTGCCGCAGCCAACAGCAACGAACCAGTCTTTCTACCTACCACGAATCTGCGCCTAGAAAACATTCAAGCCGGATTTGCCTGCGCCCTCCACATGCACCAACCCACAATTCCTGCCGGTGCAAACGGCGAACTAATCTCCAATCTCCAGCAGATGTTTGAACATCCAAACCAAGGAGACAATCACAACGCCGGAGTCTTTGCTTGGTGCTATTCCCGCATGGGAGAATTCATTCCCCAACTGATTGCCGAAGGCTGCAACCCGCGAATTATGCTCGACTATTCCGGCAATTTATTGTGGGGATTGCGCCAAATGGGACGCGACGATATCTTTGATAATCTCAAGCGGATTACCTGCGATCCTCAATATCAACCTCACGTAGAATGGCTGGGGACAATGTGGAGTCACGCCGTCATTCCCTCAACTCCCATTCCCGACATCAAACTCCAAATTCAAGCATGGCAACATCATTTTGCAGCCATTTTTGGCATAGATGCCCTCAAGCGCGTTAAAGGTTTTTCGCCCCCAGAAATGCACTTTCCCAATCACCCAGATACACTTTACGAATACATCAAAGCTTTGAAAGAATGCGGCTATCGCTGGCTGATGGTGCAAGAACATTCTGTAGAAAATCCCGACGGTTCGGGATTGTCGCAAGACCAAAAATATATTCCCAACCGTTTAGTTGCCCGCAATTCTCGCGGCGAAACAATCAGTATTACTGCTTTGATTAAAACCCAAGGTTCGGATACGAAATTGGTCGGTCAAATGCAGCCGTATTACGAAGCAAAAGGACGCAATAAACAGCAAATTGGCAATGTCACAATTCCTTCTTTAGTTACTCAGATTGCCGACGGGGAAAATGGCGGCGTGATGATGAATGAATTTCCCAGCGCTTTTGTCAAAGCTTGGCACGAAAACCGCGAACAAGGCGGCGGAAAATCCGGTGTTGTCGGCTTAAACGGCACTGAATATTTGGAGATAATTGAAGCGGCGGGGGTTAATCCTGATGATTATCCGATTTGTCAAGGGATTAACCAGCACAAAATCTGGCAGTTAGTCGATCCAGATAGCGCGACACCGGAAAAAGTGGAAAGTGCGATCGCGCAACTCAAGCAAACCGACCATAATTTTCACATGGATGGTGCTTCTTGGACTAACGATTTGAGTTGGGTGAAAGGCTACGAAAATGTCTTGGAACCGATGAATCTACTCAGCGCTGCATTTCACAGAAAATACGACCCGCTGGTGCAGCAAGATGCCGCCGTTACCAAGCAGTTTGAATACCAACAAGCTTTGCTTTACAACTTGCTGCTACAAACAAGCTGTTTCCGCTATTGGGGACAGGGAACTTGGACTGATTACGCGCGCGAAATTTACAACCGCGGCGCTGCTTTAATGAAGTAGCAGAATTTATTGTAGGGTGCCCCGGAAACAAACTGTTTGAGCCTCCTCAAATATCAGCGCGGAGCACCCTACATCTAGAAAACTTTATTGATAAAGAGAGGACAAAAGTCCTCACTACAAACACGGACTTACCAATTACTGTCTACATTTCCTGCATCAGCCGCAAATAGTTTTGCCGCATTTGCGTCATATTTTCCATCATTCTATTAGCCATATCTTTCTCAACATCGCTCATTTGTTGCCAAAATAAAGCCGATCGCCTCGCCATAATTGCCTCTTCCCACAACATCTCCAAAAGTTGCGCCGCCATCGGATTTTCAGCATCGATAATCCCGCACAATTGCTCGAAGGCCCGGTTGGCTTCGGTGTGAGTGCTAACATCCTGAACCAGGGTTAGGCATTTTTTGAGTTGTACGATCGGGTTTTCAGAAGAGTAAGCCATAATTTGATTGAGATAAGTGACAAAATTTACACTGACATCTTTGACATTACTTGAATGTAGATACAGCCGCACAGTTCCCAATATACCAACGCCAAGGCAAATCCATCCCTTGCGAAATTCCGATCCGCGTAGTTTGCACAATATTAATCGTACCTGACTCGATCGCTTGCTGAAATTGGGCACTCCGGTGTTCCAACCTGAGCGGTTGGTCTGCACCCAAAGGCAATGCGGTGAAAGTTCGATCGATCTCAAGTACCTTACACAGTTTGCCAGGCCCAGAGGCAAGGCGCGATCGCTTCTTCTCGGGGATTCCAGCAAATTCTTTGGGAACCGCATCTAGCTGCAAAGCTCGAATCAGCACACCACTAGCAACTCCCTCTGCATCCGTCACCGCGTTAAAACAGTGATACATCCCGTAAATTAAGTAAATGTAGCTCATCCCCGCAGGCCCGAACATCACCTCACTGCGAGGAGTGCGCTGCCGATAAGCGTGACAAGCGGGGTCTCCCGGGCCGTAAGCTTCGGTTTCGACAATTATTCCCCGAATCGTCTCGCCGTCGGGAAACTGTCGCACCAGACTACAGCCCAGCAAATCTGGCGCTACGCTGGTAGATGGCCGCGCCAGCCAAAAAGATTCTACAATCTGAGTATTTGCACTCACTCAACAACAGCAGGTAAATTATGGACGTTAAGTTAGTTTTAGCAGTCTTGACAGCAGTTTTCACCGTCTGCTGTCTGTTCTTCGGCACAAAAAACGGATTCTACGATACTGACAAGTATCACGGTAACGGTTCTGCTCACTAATTTTAGGCGATTGTTAGTTGCTTAAAAAAACCGCCCCCTGTCAGTCAGGCGGCGGTTTTTTTTATGAACCGCAGAGGCCACAGAGGACACAGAGAAAGAGAAAGAGAAAGAGAGAGCGGAAAGAATTAAAAGAAGTTGACAAATGATGACACAGCAGATTGCTGTATTTGCTGCAATTAAGGATGAATTTTGCCATCGGGCATTTTAGTTTCTTGCAAGATAGCATTTGAAAAGTCAGCGCATCCCATGAGGTTGAAACGCATTGTCGCTCCTCGATCCGTTGCTTTCATATTGAAACCAACTACTGCATTTTCTGGGTTATTCTTTTGTGGAACAGCGGTGACATTAAAATCCACATTTGCTTCTTTTTCATTAGCCTCAAGATTGAAAGTGATGCCGGCACAGCCCAAATCAGCTCCGGTCAGGTTGGCTTTATTTAAGTTAGCATTTTTTAGGTTGGCATTGGCTAATTTTGTTCCTGACAAATTAGCACCTTCGAGGTTCGCGCCCTGCAAGTTAAATCCTTGTAAGTCAAGTCCCTTCAAGTTGGCATTGCTGAAATTGCATTGTGGACATTGCTTGGTCTCCAGTAATTGCTTGACTTGGTTTTGTTGAGTTGAAGCTTGTATATATTTGACCGCAGTAAATATAACTGCGATCGACAAAGTAGCAGTAAGTAAATTTTTAAACTTCATAAAACTTCTGAAAAGCTTTCGTAGCTTTCTTTTGCGGTTAATATATTGCTACAGTAGGGCGATCGACCTCTCCAGAATTCCCACAACAAAATTGCAGGCATCTCTGACAAGCAGTCCGGCGCAATTAAACACCGCCAGACTTATACATCCCGCCTCATTTCCCTCGCCAGTGCTGCTTTGAGCTTCGGACTCGTCCCGTCCGTCTGCTTCACTTTGCTTTGAGCAGTTCACAAACGGAATTTATTATTACCCGAAGGCGCGCATTGGCATATACCTGCGGACTGAAATAAAAGAAATTTTATTTATATCCCTGGAAAGAGGAAATTTTCTAGAGACTTGAGGATAATTAATATAGCAACCCCATACTGTAGCTGCGCTGTTAAGTTCTCAGCAACTACTTTTTTTGTCACAATTGCTTTGAGAAATTAATTTACTCTAAAAACTGTTGGCAGCAGCTCAGGTTCATCAACCTCGCCAGAACACACTCTACCTATAATTAATCCCGACAATTCGGAGCGGCAATGAACACAATTAAACCCGAACCCAGAAGATCGCGCTTCATGGCTCTGCTGCTGACAACGCTGCTGACCTTTCCGTTTTTGAGTGCTTGCGGTTCTAGTGAGCAAAGTTCCGCTCCTCCGCCTCCTGTTGATAACACTCGCGCTGGAGGAGTGCAACCTAATCCCGGCTCCACTCCTACGCCACAAGCTAAAAAAGGACTCAACACTGCTCAAAAAGTAGGGATTACTTTAGCAGGAGCAGCCGCCCTTTACTACATCTACAATCAGTACAAAAATAAACAAGAAAAGGGGCCGCAGGGAAAACATTACCTTTCCAAAAACGGTCGCGTTTACTACCGCGATGCCCAGAATCGCGCGGTCTGGGTAACGCCCCCGCCAGAAGGAATTAAAGTTCCGGAGTCGGAAGCAGCGGCTTACCGGGACTTCCAGGGGTACAACAACCAAACTACAGGTAAAGACCTCACTAGCTTGCCGGAAGCTCAAACTGCTGTTCCGGCACAGTAGCCTAACCATTTGAGATTTTAGATGGCCGGTTCGGTGATTTTTAATTAAATCTGGAATTCCGAATCTAAAACACCCGCTTTCGATCACATAAAAAAGAGGAAATTAATCATGGTAGACGGGTTTTTGCGAAAAATAAAAGATGCGATCGTCGGGCCAGACAGCGAGCAAGTCGATCCTGACGCCAATTACGAAGATCCCTCAAATCCCGGAGAGTACGGCAACGTCAGCCCTGCCAGCGAAGACCCCTACGGCGACCCGGCAGACTACGCAGATGCTGGACAGTTCGGCAACGTGAGTCCGGCCAGCGAAGACCCCTACGGAGATCCGGCAGACTACGCAGATGCCGGACAGTTCGGCAACGTCAGCCCCGCCAGTGAAGACCCCTACGGCGACCCCGCCGACTACGCAGCGGATGCCGGAATGTTCGGCGATGTCAGCCCGGCTAGCGAAGACCCCTACGGCGACCCAGCGGATGAGGAAGGGTTTAGTTAAGTCAGTTGGCGATAAAAATTACCTGGTAAGCAACAGCACCCCGGCGGGGTGTTTTTTTGCCTGTTCTTTTGCTAGTTCTCTACAACGGAGAGGGTGGGATTTGAATATCGCTAAGGTGAGCGAAGGATGAGCAGAAAACGGAATATCTAAGAGAGTAGCAAGCCTGAAACCCTCGACCCGCAAACAGTTGAATTCAACGGAGAGGGTGGGATTTGAACCCACGGAACCTTGCGGTTCACCTGATTTCAAGTCAGGCGCATTCGACCACTCTGCCACCTCTCCCGGCGCATAAATTTTATCATACCAGCAATTGTCTCTAACTACAAATAGCCGCAGATTCAGCGCGCCGATAAAGAATTTGTTCTCTTTCCACAGCGAAATCGTCGCCCACCCAAATCAGAGACACTTCCGACACTGCTCCATTTTCCAGCAGGACGATCGAGAAATTCCGCAGTTTCGAGCACTCTCTCTCCACAATTCGCGGTACGCTGGCCGCATTCAAATACACCGTACCCTCCGCACTCACCTCCAGCGACTTCCGCAACTCGTGCTTCGTGTGCCGCAGTTTGTGGTGCATATGACCAAAAGTTACCAGAGGTACGTGCTTTCCAGAACTCCGAGTTCGATCGATCGCCTCCGCAAAATCAGGGTCGCCCCAATCCCCTCCCAGCGGCTTCCAATCTCGCCCGCAGGGGTCTTCTGGAGCCTCTCCCAAGCCCGTCGGGCCAGTGTGACCCAAAAAAATCACATTTTCGCAGTCCGCCTCCGCAGCAGCCGCTGCAATGAGTCGCGCCGACTCTTCAAAACTCTCCACCCCAAACCACTCGCTGTAAAAATCCGCGTACTTCCACTCCGAACCCCCCCAAGTAAACGGGCGGCTTCCCACCACAGTTACGCCCAATTCTGGAAAATCACGCTTAGAGTAACCGACGTGAGCTTCCCCCATTAAATCTAACTGCTGTTTCACCCAATTTTCTTGAGTGCGATCGTAAGGGCACTGACTGCGGCCCCACTCTGTCGCCGTGTACCAAGCGTCATGATTTCCAAACACCGCTGCTTTGGGAATGTCCAAAGATGCGATCGCCCGCACCACATCCACCGACTCATTCCCAAAATCCCCCACAAACAGCACCAAATCAACGCCCAGATGCTTCAGCGCCTCGCCGTCTTCAGGTTCCCAGCGATCGTGAACGTCCCCCACCACCGCAATTTTGATAGATTTAGCTTTATTCATTTGATTTGTTATGTGCGATCGATCCCTAGCCCCTTCTTACTCAGCATAAGAAACAGCGACCAATTTTTGCACTCTCCCCCAGGCAATTTTAGATTTTAGATTTTAGATTGGCTCCACTGAACAGCCAGCACTTTTTGGTGAATTCAACTATAATTCAAAATACACTTTAGCTCTCTTCGCCACCTTCACCGGAATATTCTAACTGTGTTTACCACCGCACCTGCTCCGAACTTGACTCAAACCCGACTGCCCCACGACTTGTTTGCAGCAATTAACGCCCTCAAACAAGAGTTAAACGCCGTCATTCTCGCCCACTATTACCAAGACTCCGAGATTCAAGACATAGCAGACTTCATTGGCGACTCCCTAGAACTTGCCCGCAAAGCCGCCAACACCAGCGCCGATATCATAGTTTTTGCCGGAGTTCATTTCATGGCCGAAACCGCAAAAATTCTCAATCCCGACAAATTAGTATTGTTGCCAGACTTAAATGCTGGGTGTTCCCTCGCCGACAGTTGCCCTCCCGAAGCCTTTGCAGCTTTCAAAGCCGCTCGACCAGGACATTTGGTAATTTCTTACATTAATTGTACCGCAGCAATTAAGGCAATGAGCGATATAATTTGCACCAGTTCTAACGCTGTTAAAATTGTCAACCAAATTCCCGAAAATCAGCCGATAATTTTTGGGCCAGATCGCAATCTCGGCCGCTACGTTATGGAACAAAGCGGTAGACACATGGAACTCTGGCAAGGAGCTTGCATCGTCCACGAAAACTTCTCAGAAAAAAAGATAGTTCAGCTCAAAATCGAAAATCCCGAAGCCGAAATAATCGCCCACCCAGAATGCGAACCTCCCGTGCTGCGCCACGCCAATTACATCGGCTCCACCACTGCTTTGCTCAAATACTCTCAAGCTAGTTCCAGCCAAGCTTTTATTGTCGCGACTGAACCTGGAATCATTCACCAAATGCAAAAGCAAGCTCCGCAAAAACGCTTCATCCCGGCTCCTCCCAACAATAATAGTTGTGCTTGCAACGAATGCCCGCATATGAGATTAAATACCTTGGAAAAATTGTATCTAGCTATGAAAAATCAAACCCCCGAAATTACCATGCCCCAAGATATTCAACTAGCAGCCTTGCAACCCATTCAGCGGATGCTAGAAATGAGCTAACAGCCGGATATTTTTAAGTGAATCTCTTGTAGGCTGGGTTGGGCGCGGCGATTAAATTAAGTCATTGCCTAACCCACCAACATCGATCGGCAATCCGTGAATCAGTTGTGAACTCTTTCTCTTCTTTTCCTCTGCGCCTCTGCGCTTCTGCGCCTTTGGGGTTCATTTCTTTAAAACTCAGGAACGATAAATGATGCCCGAAAAACTGATTGTTTTCACTCGCTATCCCGAACCGGGAACAACCAAAACTCGACTAATTCCGGTACTGGGAAAAGCAGGCGCTGCCAACCTTCACCGCTTGATGACCCAACGGACGATCGCCTGCGCTCTCTCTATCCAAAAATCCCGCCGATTATCGGTAGAAATTCACCACACAGGTGGCAGCCCACAACAGATGCAAGACTGGTTGGGAACCGATCTGATTTATCAAAATCAAATAGACGGCGATTTGGGTGCAAAAATGACAGCAGCGTTTCAAAAGTCTTTTGATTCAGGGGTTGACAAAGCTGCAATTATCGGCACTGATTGTCCCGATCTGAAAGCAGAAATCATGGCACAAGCTTTTGAGGAACTGAGCCAGCACGATTTAGTTTTGGGCCCGGCAAAAGACGGAGGTTATTATCTGATCGGGCTGCGGCGATCGATACCGGAATTGTTCGACGGCATTAACTGGGGAACCAGTGAAGTATTTGCTAGTACGCTGGCGATCGCCCAAAACCTCGACCTGAATATTGCTTATCTTCTCTCTCTTGCAGATATCGATCGACCAGAAGATCTCCTCGGTTTAGATATTAATATATTGAAATAA
Organism: Microcoleus pseudofavosus SVA1_A4; assembly: GCF_036700565.1. NCBI lineage: Bacteria > Bacillati > Cyanobacteriota > Cyanophyceae > Oscillatoriales > Microcoleaceae > Microcoleus > Microcoleus pseudofavosus. Next base: position 52,509 of record NZ_JAUBPE010000019.1, on the reverse strand, counting down.
CTAAGCTATATTTAAACTCGGTAAATCATTAGAAATTATCATAACTAATTATAAAAAAATACTTGATTGTGAAACCATAAAGTCATAATATAGTAAGTGTATTTGTCTAACCAAATGCTGAATATCAGTAGTGGTTAGACAGCGCTTGGGAGAATACTCCCGAGCGCGAGAAAAAGCCAAAAAATAGCAATAATAACAGATAAGATTTGTACCAAATCCGTCCTCTCAGATAAATGCCCAATGTAGGCACCCGAAAGGGCCAGAAATTAGCAAATAAAAGATGAGCATTGTACCAAACCCGCCCTCCCAGTTAATGCTGAATCTAAGAGCGGGCTCGGCGCAAGAAATTGGCCGATCGCAGATAAGCTTTGTACAAAACCCGCCCTCTCTCTCGGGGTGCTTAATTCTGTATGCCGCCAGAAAATCCCAATCTCAAAATTTCCATTATCATTCCAGTCTTAAACGAAGCACCTACAATTGCCCCAGTCATCTCCACCGCCCTTGAGGCAAAAAATGTCGAAATAATTGTCGCCGACGGCGGCAGCCGCGACGGTACACCAGATATAGCAAAATCTTTGGGCGTCCGAGTTATCTCCACCGCCCCAGGCCGCGCAGCCCAAATGAATGCAGGTGCCACTGTCGCTACAGGAGATATATTGCTGTTCCTCCACGCAGACACTCTTTTGCCTCGCGGGTACGACTCTGGCGCGCGTCGGGCACTAGCTAACCCGTGTACGGTAGCGGGGGCCTTTGAACTCAAGATTGACGCCCGCAGTCTCAGCCTCCGACTGGTAGAAACAGGGGTAAACTGGCGATCGAACTTTCTGCAAATGCCCTACGGCGATCAAGCCATTTTCCTCTCTTCAGCTACCTTTGAAAAAATCGGCGGTTTTCCCGACTTGCCCCTCATGGAAGACTTTGAATTCGTGCGCCGGTTGAAAAAACAAGGCCGCATCGAAATAGTACCCCAGCCAGTGCTGACCTCCGCCCGGCGCTGGCATCAGCTTGGGGTCGTCAAAACCACCGCCATCAATCAAATAGTAATCATCGGTTATTTCCTCGGAGTGTCGCCCGATCGACTCGCTTTCTGGTATAAGGGGCAAAAGAAAAATTCTTCCCAAAACTAAAGAATAGTGAACTTTTCTAAAGCTCGGTGCTAATTATGCAAATAGGAAACACCTCCCTGCGTAAAATATGACTTGAACGCCTCAACTTTTACGCACAGCGAGGAAAAAGAGAATATGGCCGATCCCAGAGATGCAGAGCTTATTAAACCTTTTAACGGCGACCCCTTCACGGGTCATCTAGCAACTCCCATCAGTGCTTCTGATTTCACCAAAGCATTCATTGGGAACTTGCCCGCTTACCGCAAAGGACTCTCGCCCCTTGTTCGAGGTCTAGAAATCGGTTTGGCACACGGTTATTTCCTCGTCGGCCCAGAAATCGTCTTCGGGCCCCTGCGGGATTATCCAGAAGCAGCTAATCTCGGCGGATTAATTACAGCCCTCGTTTTAGTTCTGCTCGGCACACTAGGTATGTCTGCTTACGGTTTAGTCTCTTTCAAACAAGACAACACCAGCTACCCTAGCGCTAATCCCATGACCCCCGATTCCCTCAGAAATGCTGAGGGGTGGAGCCAGTTGACCGCTGGTTTCTTCATTGGCGGGATGAGCGGCGTCTTTGCTGCCTACTTCTTACTCGAAAACTTTAAGGGCGTTGATGCCATTTTCCGGGGTTTAGTCAACAATTAGACTCGACTCCCAAATATCCCTGTTGGAACACACTAACTTTAGTTTGGAGAATTTGATATGACAGGTTCCTACGCTGCTTCTTTCTTGCCTTGGATTTTGATTCCGGTAATTACCTGGCTGATGCCAGTTGTGGTAATGGGTTTGTTGTTTATCTACATTGAAAGCGACGCCTGATCGGTACGCGCAGAGCAAGACCTAAGTTGGAAGACTGACAGACAAATGTTCTGAAACCTCTCTCATAAATCTAGGGAAAATCAGAAAAAATTGTTTTGAGATTGCTGGTAATTAGAAAATTTGGTTTCTTTACCCCAACCCCCAGACTTGACTGTGTGGAGCAATCTTTCTGTCTTCTTCCATCTAAGTTCGCGATCGCGAAAAATCCTCTGCCGTGCGGGCAGAGGATTTTTTTACAAAGATTTTTTTCCCGCAGCACAAATCATCCGCTCGTACAAGACAAATTGCGAATTCCTGAGCCACAATTGTTATCATAAAATGGGGTTTAAAACCCCGTCCTTCTAGGACGGCTTTAATTTGTTAAATCCTTTTTCAAAGAACACGAAAATGTTGGTTTTTGTGGTATATTAGAACAGTCAAGGTTAAACTCGCAACGCCATCGTGAAACGGGGACTCAGACACACTTCTAGGCGTAAACCGGGGGACAAAGAGCGGCGAAAACTCGCTATACAGCTAGGGGCTTAATACAGCCTCACAACCAGAAAAACAAACAATTCATTTTTGTTAGGTAGGGTAGGGCATACCCGAACTCTAGGTCAATATCCTAGTACGCTTTTGGAGATAGACTCGCTTACGGGTGACTGCGAATCAGGCTCGTTAATTGGTAGGATGCCTACGGTTAAAAAGTTTGAGTATTGCCGCAAGGACGTAGCACTTAAAGGTCAGTCGCTGAATTAAGAATCCCCACACCTTTAGGTTGGGGAGTGTCAAGGAAACTATATTAAGGAGACAGCGATGCCATTTCCCTCCGCGCGCAAAATCTTAGCTCCATTCCTGATCTCGGTACTCTTGTTAGTCACCGCTTGCGGTCAAACTCAGGCGCCCTCTCGCTGGGACAAAGCCCAGCAGGAAAGCACCCAAAAACCTGGTAACGCCCAGCAGACAACTGCTGACAAATCAACTGCTCAAAATCAAAACTTGCCCAAGAAGGCAGTCGCAGGTGGCAAGTTAAATAAATACTTCCCGTCTTCTGGCGGTGGATTCGATCGCGTCTTCGCTCAAGAAAAATCCGGTTTTGCTGAAGCTAAGCTCAACAAAGGCGGTAAAAATGTCGCGATGCTCTCGATTAACGACATCGCCGGCAACCCCTCGGCAGGCGCAAAATTTCAGCAAAGTACCAAGCAAATCGGCGGCTATCCGGCTGTCTCTCAAGGTGCTAATATCACCGCTGTTTTAGTGGCAAATCGCTATCAGGTGAAAGTTCAATCCCGCGATCCCTCTTTTACCGCTAGCGATCGCGAAGCTTGGCTGTCAAAATTTAATCTCGGCGGCCTCGCCAGCGTCAAGTAGCAATGTCTCTTGTCAAACTCCGCGCCCGACTCCTGTCGGGCGCTAGGACAACTAAGTCTGCCACAATGAGACTGTAAAGTTTTTGCCATCGGCCAAAAGTAATACCTTTGATTCCCGTTCCAGCATAAGGAGTTTTTTGTGAGCAAAACAGTCTTTGAATTAGTCGATAACCTGCCTAAAGACAACATGACTGTCAAAGCCCTGCGAGCGCTTGACTTTGTGGTTCCCGGCGAGTGGAACAATTTAGTGGGCTTTGAAAATACCATTCGCACCGTTACTGGCGAAACTGACGAAGAACTGATCCAGCAAATTGGCGATCGCGCCATCTACCTCTACAACGATAAGTCTCAGGGCTATCAGCGCGCTCTGTGGCTTTACCAAACTATTGACAGTGCCGACAAGGCTTTGGGCAGTGCCGCCCTCGCTAATAAGGTTGCGGAAAATGTCTCGTTTTTATCGTTCCTCGGCAATATCACTCCCAAGGCTGAAAAAGCTCAAACGATCGACCTTTCTTTGAAGTTAGTCACTGAGTTGCTGGCTTTTTGCCAAATCAACGGCCTTCCCGGCGACAGCATCGGCGATTTTGCCGGGGCTTTGGGCGACTACGGCGGCGAATCCCTGATGCGGATGGCTGCTTTGGTTTGTTTTGACGGTTTGATTCCTTTGGGCCCAGACTTTATCCTCGCCACTCAGTCTTGGATTCAAAAGCTCTCCCCCAGCGATTTGCAAGATAATCAGGCGTTTAAATCGATCGGCGACCAGATTCCAGGGGGCTCTCCCGCAGGCAAACTCGGCTTCATCGGCGAAAGCTTTAACTCGGTTTCTGGCTGGATGAGCTCTTTTGTCAGCGATCGAGGTTTGACTCCCCAAAACGTACTCGGCCACTTGCAGAATTTTGTGGAAATTTCTGCTGACAAGGTGGACTACGTGGGCGCATTCCTCGACATAAGTACCAACTACTACGAACACACCGGTGTTCAAACTCTCGCCCGCCGTTTGATTGAACGAGCTGTCGCTGAGATTTAGAATAACCACAGGAGTTGCGATCTTTGCGGGCGATCGTCCTGACAGTGTTGTGAGTTCAAATTTTTTGGAAGGAGCAATTCTCTCAGGTTGGTTTTCCACAAAAAGTGCGGGCGATCGACTTTCTCGATCGCCCGCTTGCTCAACTCACATACCGATCACTTTTAAAAGGAAGCGTTAATGCCAGAAGAACCGCAAAATCCTACTGCTGGAGAATCGGAAACTTCCACTGCTGCGATCGAGAACGCCCCAAGTTCCGACGCACCCGATACAACCGACTTGCCCGGCGCTGACAAGCCTCAGACTGCTGCTAAAAAGCCCGCAGCCAAGAAAGAACCGAAAAATCCTACCGCTGGAGAATCGGAAACTCCCACTGCTGCGATCGAGAACGCCCCAAGTTCCGACGCACCCGAGACAACCGACTTTCCCAGCACTGACAAGCCTCAAGCGGCTGCTAAAAAACCCGCAGCCAAGGCTGAAGGCGACAAGCCCCCAGCTAAAGCTAAAAAGGAAAAAGCACCTGCTGTTGAAGACAAGCCGTTTGCTGAATTTATGCAACAAGATTATTTGCCCGCCTTGCAAACTGCTTTGACTAAGCAGGGTGTTAAGGATTTAGAGGTAAGTTTGGCAAAGCAAAAACTCCCCGTTGCAGGCATGAGCTCCGCCGGGGATTGCTGGCAGGTAATTGGGAAATTCCAAGAAGGTCAGCGCCAATTTAACCTGTATTTTCCTCAAGAAAATATTCAAAGTCAAAGGGCGTTTTCCTGCGCTGAAAATAATACCAAAACCAGCACTTTAGAGCCTTTTTTGATAGACGAGCGCAAGGTGACTCTAGACCTCATGGTGTTTGGTGTCGTTCAGCGGCTTAACGCTCAAAAATGGCTGAATCTTAATTAGTTAATTGGGCATTGGGCATTGGGAATTGCGAATCGGGAATTGGGCATTGGTAATTGATAACATCATGTCCGGGTAATCCTGATAATTATTGTCCAGTGCGAGCTTCTAGCTCGCGAGCTAAGCTGTTCCGCATCTAAATTGTATTTTTTGGGCGGGCGAGACGCCCACCCCACAAGACTTTTCTTAAACTTGACTATACAATTTAAATGCACTTCAGCTTAGAAGCTCGCACTGTAGTCGTAATCGATTGACCGGACATAATATAATTGGTAATTGCTGACGCCGATAAGATTGTTTTTCGGAGATGCCCAATGCCCAATGCCCGATGCCCAATGCCCCATCCCCAATTACCCATTACTAATAACTAATGACTGCTGACTAATGCCAGATTTTCTTCGGATTTTGTCAAAAAATTGCGAGCTTGCATAATCGCGTAAAGGTCAACATCTGTTTCTAACAAACAAGCATGACCGCTGTTAGCCAGCATCACCATTTCAGCATTCGGAATTACCTTGACTAACAGCTTCGCTTCTGCTATGGAAGGCAGCAGCCGATCGGCACCGCTAGCAATTACTAGCGTCGGCTGTTTGATGCCGTGCAACTGATTTTCGTCAACATTAAACGATCGCACTAACGCCAATCTCCACACAGACGTGTGTTGCGGTACGGCTTGCATCGCTTCTAGCAAAGCGCGGCGGTCGTCGCGCGCAATCTTTCCTAACGATGCTAATATCGGCAAAAGACCGATTACCGACAGCGGATAAAGGTTGGTCGGCAGCCACTGAGTCAGGTGGGAACCCCACTGCACCCAAGGCTGCTGTCGGAATGAAGAAGCTGGATTGACTAAAATTAATCGATCGCACAATTGGGGAGCTTCTAAAACAATTTTCATCGCTAAACAGCCCCCAAATGACTCGCCGCACAGATAAACCGGCCGCTGCTGCTTTCCGGTTTGCTTTTCTGCTTCAATTAAGGCAATTGTTTCTCTAACCAGTACATCCCAACTGGCCATGTCGTCAGCCGGTAAAGTTAAGCAGCGAATGTCGAAATCATTTGCTAATTTAGAAATTTGCGGCCGCAGCAGCAAACCGCTGCCATCCATACCGGGCAAAAATACAAATAAAGGGCGATCGGCGATCGGCGGTTTCGGGGTTAGAAAACGAACCTTGTTGTTAGCATTTGGCATGATTAAAGTCAATCGATTTTAGATTTTAGATTTTAGATTAAAGAATTGGAAATCTGACACCAGCCAACAGTCAACAGTCAACAGTCAACAGTCAACAAACTTACAAACACCCTCGTTGGAGCAATTGTGCAATTTCCCCCTGACAGCGATCTGTGAGTTCAGCCACAACTGCTTTGGCTTTTTTGCCTCGATATTGCTGCTGTCGATCGACAGTAATCCAGTAAGGGCGACCGATTAAAACATTCACTCGCTGATAAATTATCACAGGATGCCACCCAGCTCGATCGAACAGCGGTTCCGAAGGATCGAACAAGCTCAACAACTTGAGCGGTACACCCGATCGCACCGACTGTTCCTCCATCGAACCAATCGCCACCGGCAAAACCGCCAAATCCCGCACCGGAGCCCGCAAAGCCAAATGAGCAAATCCCCGCTGAAACTTCCCCACAGTATTGGGCCCAGTAAAATTCACCATCGGTTCTGCACCCTCTGGAAACACCCCCACCATCTCCCTATTTTGCAGCAGGGCCGTCGCCTGAGAGAAAAAATGCTGCTGTCGGTGTTCCGGTGCTTCCAAAGGGAAAGCGCCGAAAGAAGTGACCAATTCGCGAACCACCGGGACTTGACCCATGTAGTGATGGCAAGCAAAGCGGATCGATCGACCCAAAGCCGCCGTTAGCAGCACAGGATCTAAGAAACTGCGGTGATTGCTCACCACCAGCACCGGACTCTCTTGGGGAATCCGGTCTTCGCGGTGCACAAACATCTGCGTTCCCAGACCAGCCAGGAAACAGCGCGAAATCAGCAATGTGCTCTCTGAAGACATGGGCGAAAAGACAGGTGCGACGCTATAAAGGTTTAATTCATCCCCATGCAGCTTAACATTACTTTACCAAGTCGGGGCTCCCTCAAAAAGTAGACTTCCCCTTATGCCTTTGTTTCGGCAAAATTTCCCAGTCCGGAGCGAAAATTTATAAAGTGTTGTTGCAAACTTCTATAAAAATGTTTAAAACAGCCCTAAAACCAGGTTTCTGCAGCTAAACTTAGAAATTTACAGTCGGCATTGACGCACTGTCAAAGTATTTTTGGACAAGTCGTAATAGCAATCTCCCGAGGCATCAAATGAATGACATCCACAACTATCGCCTTAAATGTACCCTCACGTTTGGCGACATTTACGGTCAAATCATTGTTTGGCTAATAGTTATTTTCCTAAGTCTAGCGTCGGCACTCGCCCTGTGGAGCAGCGCTCGCCAAATCTACGCCTTGGCTACCGTCGGCTTAATTTTAGTGCTGTCTCTGCCCTTCTTGCTGTTTGCTTTCGTTACGACTCTGCTCAATAACATTCAAGTGCTTTCCGTAGACCCCGCCAGCCAAGCTCAACCTTCTGCAACGGGAAATCAGTCCAATCAGCAGTCTGTCGAAACCCTCGGCTAGTACAATTTGAGATTTTCAATTCAATTTAGAACTAAAAATCAAAAGTTAAAAACTTCCTTACCTTTGGGTGAGGACTTTTTTATGTATCAATGTATGTAAAGGAGAACACTCAAAATAATTCAAAAAAATGCTAGAACACGACGTAATCATTGTAGGCGGCGGTTTAGCAGGTTGCCGCGCGGCGGTGGAAATTGCCCGGACTGACCCCAGTTTAAAGGTAGCTGTAGTTGCCAAAACTCACCCGATTCGATCGCACTCCGTCGCAGCCCAAGGCGGCATGGCATCCAGCCTGCAAAATGTCGATCCCGAAGACAGTTGGAAAGCCCACGCCTTCGACACAGTAAAAGGTTCAGACTATTTAGCCGACCAAGACGCGGTAGAAATCCTCACCCGCGAAGCGCCCGGTGTGGTCATCGATTTAGAACACATGGGAGTCCTCTTTTCCCGTCTCCCAGACGGCAGAATTGCCCAGCGCGCTTTTGGCGGACATTCCCACCGCCGCACCTGCTACGCCGCCGACAAAACCGGTCACGCCATCCTCCACGAATTAGTCAATAATCTGCGCCGTTGCGGAGTTCACATCTATCAGGAGTGGTATGTCACGCGCCTGATTTTGGAAGAAGGTCAAGCCAAGGGCGTAGTTATGTACCGCCTGCTAGACGGTCAAATTGAGGTTGTCCGTGCTAAGGCGGTGATGTTTGCTACGGGGGGTTACGGCCGGGTTTACAACACGACCTCGAACGATTACGCCTCGACTGGAGACGGTTTGGCGATGACGGCTTTAGCTGGATTGCCGCTGGAAGATATGGAATTCGTGCAGTTTCACCCGACGGGTTTGTATCCCGTGGGAGTGTTGATTTCCGAGGCTGTGCGGGGCGAAGGCGCTTATTTGATTAATTCAGAGGGGGAACGTTTTATGGCGAATTATGCCCCCTCGCGGATGGAATTAGCACCCAGAGATATTACATCCAGGGCCATTTCCTTAGAAATTCGCGCAGGCCGAGGAATCAATGTTGACGGTAGTGCCGGCGGCCCATTTATTTACATGGATTTGCGGCACATGGGACGCGAAAAAATCATGAGCAAAATTCCGTTTGCTTGGGAAGAAGCCCACCGTTTGCTAGGAATTGATGCCGTAAATCAGCCGATGCCCGTCCGCCCTACCGTTCACTATTCAATGGGGGGAATTCCTACTAATGTTAGCGGGCAAGTTCGCAGCAGTTCTGAGGGTTTGGTGGACGGTTTCTTTGCAGCCGGCGAAGCAGCTTGCGTGTCGGTTCACGGCGCCAACCGTTTGGGCAGCAATTCGCTGTTGGAATGCGTCGTTTACGGCAAAGTTACGGGCGCAACCATAGCACAATTCGTACAAAATCGCAAGTTGCCGACAGTAGATGAACAGCGTTATATTACGGAAGCAAAAGAACAAATTCAGGCACTTTTAGAACGTCCCGGGAAATACCGAATCAATCAAGTGCGGCAGCAGTATCAAGATACTATGACTGAGTATTGTGGTGTATTTCGTAGCGCCGAATTGATGCAGGAAGGTTTAAAGAAATTGGAGGATTTAGAGCGACAATATGAGGAGGTTTACTTAGACGATAAAGGCAAGTTGTGGAATACGGAAATTGTCGAAGCTTTGGAGTTGCGGAGTTTGATAATTGTCGGAAAAATGATTTTAACTTCTGCTTTGAACCGGCAGGAAAGTCGGGGAGCTCATTCGCGGGAAGATTTTCCGCAGCGGGATGACGGAAATTTCTTGAAGCATACAATGGCGTATTATTCGCCTGCGGGGATTGATTTGGCTTATATGCCGGTGGCGATTACGATGTTTGAGCCGCAGGAGAGGAAGTATTAATTTGTAGGGTGGGCAGTTCGCACCTTACTAATTGACAACTACAGGTTCGCCAAGCATAGATATGCTCAACCATATTTTGCTAGCTGTCAAAGCCGAACGTTTTTCAAACAGTCCTGGACGCACTCGGACAAAAGAAACCGGGTTTTTTACCCACTCTGCAGGCTGCAACAAAGTATTTTTGTAGAAAAACCCGGTTTCTGGGCCCCATGCGTCCTTTCAGAAATAAAAATTGCAACCAATACCAGAGGTAAGCAAGTGAATAGAGAAAATGCTGACATCAGAAAAAACACCGTAAGGGAAGTTTGTGAAAAAAAATTAGTAGAGCTTTTGGAGGTAAGCGACGACTTTGGAAAATTCATGCCCAAGCATAGAATCGGTTATGTAAGGCTGACATGGAACTGGAAAAATATGACTCTTTTACCTCCAGAAATAGTCAGACCTTCTCAGAATTTACCTAAAAATATTCTGGATACTTTTGAACGTCACCTTTGGTATTCTAGACATAGCATCAGCGATATTTATCTGGTCAAGGTTCCTGTTGAAAGTCGAGATGCTTTTTTCTTTGCGTTTCAGGGGCACTGTCACGATGGCTGGGATAACAGTTGTCGGTTATTTGAGGTATTGGATGAACAAGGGGAGTCTCTCGGCTCTGGTGACGTTTGCGATCGCAGAGGAGATGTAATTCCTAAAACGTACATTAATTGGACGGATCGACAGCTAGATGGTCGAGACTACTACAGGGAAGCACCTCCCTGGGAGGGAGATCCGCCGCCAGAAGATTATTCTTATCAACACGATGGACAACCTATCTGGTGGTCAGAAAAGTAAACACAATCTACTGAGTTTGCTGTTTATTCAACTCTGGGAGATGACTGCAAACTTCGCAGTGTTATACTGCTTTTATCGTATGATTCCAAACAAGTAAAAACTGGTAGCATAGGATAAATCTTGCTAAAAACATAAAAAATCTCGTAGTTCTAAACAGTTCAAAATAACATATGAGTAAAACGACAGAGACATCTCAATTCCAGCAAGCTCTTGAAGCTGTAGAAGTTTTATCATTAGAAGATCAAGCCATGCTTCTAGATATTATTCAGAATCGCCTGCGACAACAGCGACGAAATGAATTACTCAATGAAGTGGCAGAAGCTCGTCAAGACTATGCTGAGGGCAATGTTAAATTTGGTTCGGTAGCCGATTTTATGGCGGAGTTGGATGATTGATGAAAATTGGTTGGACTCCCAAATCTATTCGTACTTTCAAAAAGTTAGTTCGTAAAAATCCTCAGCTTCGCCTTTTAATTGAAGCTACGCTAGAACTTTTGTCTGAAGACTGTTTTCATCCCAGCTTGCGAACTCACAAACTGACAGGAGATTTATCGGGTATCTGGTCGTGTTCAATAGATTACGATTATCGGATTTTATTTTAGTTTGTGACCGATCCCGAAGAGGAGGAGGAAGCTATTTTATTGCTCAAAATGGGTTCTCATGATGAAGTCTATTAAGACCGATCGCCCTTTTCCCCAATTCTCTCCCCCTATCTCACTCTCCAGCATTCTCCGTAACTTCCTCCACAGATAAACTTAACGCCTCCGCCACCTGTTCGGCACTCAAACCCATTCCCAACAACCGGGGAATTGCATCCCTTCTTGTCTGAGCTTCAGCTTGTTGTGCCTGCTCTGCACTGTCGGCTCGCAATCTTTCTTGTTCGGCTCTTTCCCGTTGTTGTTCCCCTCGCAATCTCTCCAATTGAGCCCGTTCATCGCCAATCAACAGCAAATTACCTTCCTCATCCCACCAACGCAGCCAAAGCATAGTTTGATTTTGATAACTACCTTGCCAAAGTCCCAATTCTATGCCTAAAGATGCAATGGGAAAATGACCGCGCTGATTGAGTTCTAACAGTTGATAATACCCCTCAATCAACCGATAAACTTCTAATCTACCGCTGTTAATTTCATAGATGCCGTAATAGGGAATTCGCATCACCTGTTCGTACACCCAAAACTTGCCCGGTTTCGTTACTACCCCTTCATCGGTACGAGATAAAGGAGTACGATCGCGCTCTTCATCGCCGTTCCCGCTAGCAAATTCCAACGCAATTAACGGTGCTATGTGTTCCCGCCACAGCACGTAGGAACGGCGAATTTGACCGTCTAAATTAGGAGGTACATTGGGAACATAAAACCAATCAGGAGCTTCTGCACCTTTTTCCGCCGGCTCGGTTTCTCGCCAGTAAATGCCGCAGTCTTGACCGATCGCATATTGTCCGTTGGGATGCCGCTCCTGCAAAATCGGGCCGATCGAATCAGTTAAAATTAAACTCTGCGGATGTTCCTGAAAATTTTTCACAAAATTACCATCCGACTCTGGTAATTGAGTGTGGTCGCCAAAAGCAGGAGGTAGAACAACGCGGTCAACGCTAGCAGTCATAATTCCCTCCGAGGTCTTACCTAATTGGTATTTAGTAATTGGTAATCTCAAATCTAGGTTAAAGAACGGGGCATGGGTAGGGACACAGCACTGCTGTGTCCTTACAGTTATAGGGTACTCAAAACTCAAAACTTTCCTTAAGGTTTTGGTAGCGCACCTTCAGGAGTTGGGGAAGCCGCAGGTTTGGGACTGGCATCTTCTGCTATTGGAGATGGCGAAGGAGTGCCGCTAGCTAACTGATTAATTTGGTCTTTATAGTTAGGAGGAGCTAACTCAGTAGCTTTATTAAACAGCGTTTTTGCTTCATCTGTTTTGCCCTGTTCCTTAAACACGATCGCCTTTGCTAAAGTCGGGCGAAAATCTTTCGGATTATTCTTAGCCGATTCGTCGTAAATCGCGATCGCCTCCTCGTACCGCTTCTGCACAGCATAAACCTGCCCCAAAATCAACTGCACCGAAGTTGTATCAATACTTTCCGGTTTCGCCTGATTTGCAGCCGGAGCCGCCTTCAGCGTATCTTGCAGCAGTCCGATCGCAGCTTCGGGCCGCTGCTGCACCAACAGCAAATTCACCAACCCCTGCAAAGCCTTAATTTCCCCAGGCTTAGACGCTAAAATTGACCGATAAGCCTGAGCAGCTCCTTCGCGATCGCCCGTGCGTTCTTTCGCCTGAGCCAGCAAAATCCCGTATTCAGTAGTTTCAGGATTCAGCGAAGCCAACTTTTCCAAAGGAGACACCACGTCCTTAATGCTCCCCACTCCTTGTCCGATCAACTCCAGCCGCACCTGCAAAAGTCCCCGCAGAGCCGTTACATTATCAGGTTCCCGCTGCAAAACCAATTCGTACCCCTTAGCCTGAGCTTGCAGCAACTCTGATTGCTTATCCCCAGACTGCGCCGTCTGAGTAGGCGTTGGAGTCGATCGACTTTGCACTTGGCTAGCCTTGAGAATACTGTCCAAAATTGGAACCAAAGAAAATCCCAAAAAAGCGATGAGCGAAAGCACCACCACCACAGTAATCAACCCGCGACGCTTGTTTGCTTTTTCCATAATTCAACTATCCCAACTTAAAATCTACTATTTTCTAAGAATTAACGCATCGCCAAGGGGCATCTGCCATTTAACTAGATCCATGCAACCATAAAAGTTCTTAACTTCAAAGTCCCAATTGACAAACCAGTCTTTTGCTTGCAGCTAATATGGTAACAGACCCACAACTCCACGCTAGCTAAACAATTTTGGACACAAAGACCCACAGCCCCAAGGACTGGGACTTCTGTCCAATTTAGTTTGGTTCAGCTAAAAATTACCGAAAAGATGGCGGATCGGCCCGTTAGGTAATTGGATTAAGTAAAATAGGCAGGCTGAATATCCTAAATGCTATTAGCCAGCAACGCCAGCTTTCGGGCGATATCGACCAAAGCCTTGGGTTCAAAAACTCTAAAACTCCTTGCCAGCAAGGATTTTAGCAGCCAGCGAACCCCGGAGGCAGTCATAGCGTTGAAAGTTGGCGTTGACGGGTCAAAACCAAACTTTCCGGCGCAAGCCCGCCTGTCTGGTGCTAGTAGTTTTGAAAGCAGTTTCTTCAGTTTATTCCTAATTTCCCTCAAGGGATGTGTCTCCGCTGCAAGGAGTTTTTTATGAACCCCTCTCCAAACCGCTCTTCCAAATCGCCCAAATCTACTTCAACTCGCAAGGCTCAGCCGAGCGAGCCGGCCGTCAATCAGCCCGCAGCTACAGCCTCCGTTCCCGAGACACCAGACGAAAGTCCGGTGCCTTCGGCGTTGGCTGCACCTGTTGACCAAGATCGACCACCAGCGCCAACGGACGCCCCAGCGCCAACGGACTCGCTGCAACGACCCCGCTACAGTTCTGCCCCCGATAAGGACAAAACAAAGCCAAAAGACCCGCCCAGCAATGCTCCTGCACCCTCGGAGCAAGCAGCGCCTGCGACCGGGGCCAGCGATACTCCAGCGCTCGCAGTCGCACCGCCCGCAACCCCCGATCCTGCTGCTAGCGAAAATCAGGTGGCCGAGGACATACCCTCCGTCATGCGCCAACATCCCATTCCTCCCCCCAGCGAACCCAGACAGTACCGAGCTGTTGGTTTGGTGCGGGGCCGCTACACCCAATCAGAAGAGCAATTCACCCGGGGTATGCTGATAGCTGCCGACGGAACTGCCATCGACGCAGTTTTGCTGGGTAGAGTCATGAGTTTAGTCAAAAATCACCTGGATCTGGAACAAGAACACCTGTGGGTGGTCTATCCCCGCACCAGGCAAGAAGACGGCAACTTGCACGCGCAGATTATGGGAGTTTGGGAGCCGGAAACGCTCAAGAAACCTCCCGAACCGTCCTCTGACGAGGAAAATCAGGAAGCAGCGGAGATTGAGACTAGCGCCGAAGCATCGACCGCATTGCCGCCCTCGGAACCTGATGTTGAAGATGGATATTTTTCGATTCGAGGCGAGGTGATTTATCAATCGCAAGAGGATGAAAAGTATGTCATCGTCAAAATCAAGCAAGCTCCCCGCAAGAATGACGACAAGATGAAGTTTTTTAAGTTGAAACTCAAGGGGGATTTAGCAACAAAGGCGCTCGGGTTTTTTTGGGATTTCCACGTCAAATTGCAAGCTGACAGTCTGATGATTGAGCAGGCAAATAATATTGGCGCCCTGCCGATCAAAAAGCGGAAATTCCCCCCAGGCAGCAAGAAGCCAGGCGGCTTCAAAGGAGGGGGAGGGAAGCGTCCCTTTACTCCTAAGCCCAGCGGTGATGGTACTCCTGTAGGGCGTCCTACCATCAAGTCCGCAGCAGCAGCACCACCGCCTGTCCCGAAGGAACCTCTTCCTAAGCCGGTCAAGAAGCCTAAGCCGATCGAGGAATAGAGCGATTTTAGATTTTAGATTTTAGATTAGTGCGATCGCGAAATAATCTAAAATCCCCAAATCGTAAATCTAAAATCCTTTATTCGAGCCTCACTTGGGCACCCCACAAATCTTGCGGGAGAAATACTCTATCGGTGGGTAGGGGAGCAACTGGGGCCGTGAGGGTAAATTGACCCGCTTCAATTTGCTGCTTCAATTCCAATGCTACTTGCCGGGACAGAAACATACTCGCAAGGGGGGCTGCCCGCACTGGTTTGCCCTCTATCAAAATACGACCTGTTTTTAATTGGGCATAGCTGACTAAACCGAATGTGGGACGAACGCGCCGGGGGATAGAGAAATCTACTACCGGCGCTACTATTTTTTTGTCTGATACTGCACAGTTGGCGACGACTGTTTCGTTTAAGACGGGAAAGGGGATGCCGACTCCCAGCATCAGGGATGGGCCGTAGTTTTTGAAGTAGCAGCCGCGCACCCATTTGGAGTTCATCTGTTTGGCGTCGCCGATGAGTGCGAGGGTGGCGGCCGGGCCGATGGGGGTGCGGTTGGGCTGGCGTTTTTGCAGCGGGAAGTGCTGGGTTCCTTCCCAGGTAATGTAGCCCTGAGCGCCTCCTAGGAAGATGCGGGTGCCGATGCCGATGAGTTGGAGGTCGGGGTCGTTTAGCAGGGGAGACATGGCTCCAAGGCTCGAATAGACTGCGTTGCCGAGGTTCGGTTGCAGGGGGCCGAGGTAGGTGAACAGCGGGCGATCGCCCCCGTTGACTCCTACAATAAAGTTTTGGTATGCGTTCCGGGGATTGAATAAATAAAACTGGTTGATGGTATCGCGGGTAATGGTGGTTTCAAAGGAGGCGCGGGGGTAGCAGTCTGTGACTTGTCCCAAGGCGCGCAACTGCACGGGTTTCCCAGCTATTAAGTCTTCGATGACGTGTCCGCCGCCCCGTTCGCGGGATTCTTCGCCGTCTTCGGCTACTTGGGTGGCTCCCAGGTACAAATCTACTGCCCCGAAGCCGGAGTAGGCTAAAACGCCGTCTAGCCAGCACTGGCGGATTTTTATCGGGGGGTCGGTATGGCCGAGGTTGATGATGGCGCCGGAGGATTCCATCGGCTCGAAGGTGCCGGAGGTAATCACATCGACTTCTTTGGCAGCTTGGGTAATGCTGGTTTCTTGAACTCGGATTTTGAGTTCTTCGATTGTCCAGACTGTGGCTTTGCCTTGGGTGATTTTATCGTTTATTTCGTCGATCGATCTCATAATTTTAGATTTTAGATTTTAGATTTTAGATTAATGGATTGATGCCTTGATGGATTTTAGATTTTGGATTTTGGATTTTGGATTGATGGATTGATGGATTGGCGATCGAGCAAAATGCAGTTTTGGCGATCGGGCGATAGTTTGAGATAAAAGAAATGTATTATAACTGAGATGTTGCACCATTCTCAATAAGCCTTTTATGAACAGGCATCTTGCCTCTTCCACAAGAAAATTCACTCTTCGTGGAACAGGCATCTTGCCTGTTCTCGATCATGATGCAAGATGTAAATTATAACGGATACAATAACAATATCATAAATCAAATAAAGGGCGATCGCCATGACTCAAGCAATATTAAAACCAGTAACCTTCGATGAATTTATTGACTGGTATCCTGAAAATTCTGAAAACCGTTACGAACTGCACAATGGAACTATTGTTGAGATGCCTAAAGCAACCGGAGAACATTCAGAAGTAGCCGGCTTCATCTGCCTGAAGCTAGGGATTGAAATCGAAAGGCTGAGGTTGCCCTACTTCGTTCCCAAAGAATGCGTTGTGAAAGCTGATAACGAGCTATCCGGTTACGAACCGGACGCGATCGTTTTGGACAGGCAAGGGACTGACAGCGAACCGAGATGGAAAAAGCAATCTCTCATTACAATGGGTATTTCTGTCCGGCTAATTGTCGAAGTTGTCAGTACCAATTGGCGGGATGATTACGGCTATAAATTGGTTGATTATGAAGCTTTGGGCATTTCTGAATAATGGATTGCGGACTATTTTGGACTTGGCGGCAGACGCTATATTGGCAATCCGAAACAACCTACTTTTTCAGTTTACCATTTGGTTGACGGTGAGTATCAGGTCAGTCAGTTTCGGGGGGAAGATAGAATTTTGTCGCCCACATTTCCCCAATTAAATTTGACGGTTTAACAAATTTTTAGCGCGGGACGAGATGCGGTTGAGAATGCGAGGCTTGAAGATAGTTAGTCTAGGGCGATCTTACCATAAGTTTACTAAGTTTGTCGTGAGGACTTTAGTCCTAAATCTGGGAATAAAGAAGGACTGTCTTCCTGACTACAAACCTGAATTATTAATTGTCATAAATAGCATAAGTTTGTAGTGAAGAGTTTAGTCCTAAATTTGGGAATAAAGAAGGACTGTCGTCCTTACTACAAACCTAAATTATTGATTTTTAGGGTTATTTTCTAAGTCCTCTGGGATGTCTGTTTTTTGTTCTGGAAGGCTTTCTGGCTTGTCCTGTTTTACTCCAATAGATTCGTACTCCTCATGAATAGCAGAATCGATCGCTGCTAGATTTCTAGGATTGGTGTGCCACTGGTTGAGAATGTCTTTAATTAAGACTTCTCTCACCCAAACTTGAGCGACAACGGTGAGAGGAAGGGCAAGCAACAAACCTAAAAATCCAAAAAACGTGGCGAAGAATACTTGAGCTATTAAGGTGACAGCAGGCAGTAGTGATACTTGCTGTGCCATAACGTAAGGGGTGAGGAGGTTGCTTTCAAATTGTTGAATTAGAAAGTAGAGGATTAAGACAAAACCGGATTGTAACGGAGAGTCTAAAAGTGCGATCGTCATTGGGGGGATGACGCTCAAACCAGGTCCGATATTGGGTATTAAGTTCAGAAAGCCCGCTACTACAGCGTGAGCTAGGGCTAAGGGAACTTGCAAAACAGATAAACCAATTAGACTGAGAAAAGTGATGACGCTCATGCTAATTAAAGCGCCGATCACCCATCTGCCGAGGGCTATTTCGCATTCATCTAAGATGCCATCGACTCGTCGCCGATAAAAAGAGGGAAATAGTTGTATAAATGCTTTGCGGTAAGATAGAGGTTCTGCTAATGTCATTAATGTCAAAACTATGACTAGCAAAAAGCTGAGAATAACGCCTAATGTGTTACCGACAAAGGCTCCGGCACCGCCGACGAGTTGGTTGAATATGGGTCGGAGTTGTTGGATAATGTCGTTAATATCAAGATTCGGTAGTCGCTGACCAATTTGTCCCGAAAAGCGAGTTTCAATCTGATCGATCCACTGATTTAATTTTGCTATTCCTTGAGGGGCTCTTTGGGTAAGTTGTTGAAACTGTTCGGCAAAGGGTGGTACAACGATCAGGAATAAGCCTACGAAGATGAGGACTAGGAAGCTAATTGAAAGTAAGACTGCGATCGATCTTTTGAGCCGAAATTTCTGCAAGTAGCGTGCTAGCCTATTTAAGGCAGTGGCTAAGACGACGGCGGCAAATAGCAGCAGTAGGGCTTGCCTGATTTGCCAGAGGATGTAACAAGATGCGATGAGGGCTAATAAGCCCATCCACTGTCCTAGCTTCATTAGATTTTAGATATTAGATTTTAGATTGAGGAATAGGGTATTGGGAATTGCTGCTTGCTAATTGCTCTGCAGCCCAGAAGCGATGAATCGCATCTCTACAAGATACAGCAGATACGCGCGATCGCATCTTTAATCACATACCCCTACTCGGACATTAGCATAAGCAGCCTCCTCATTTCCCTTTGGCGAACACCTGCTGCGCTGTCAGCTTCAATTCTGGGAAAGTTCGGGACTCAATACACTCGCCCCCTCTGAACAGTTTGACTTGGTATTCCCCGTCAACGAGTTGATAAATCGAAAAAGTAGGTTGTTTTGGATTACCAATAAACCGTCTGCCGCCCAATCCTAGATAATCTACAATCCAATATTCTTGAATGCCCATTGCCTCATAAGCCTCTAGTTTGCGGGCATAATCATCCTCCCAGTTAGTGCTAGTTACCTCGACGATTAGGGGGACGGATGAACCCATCGTGATAATTGATGATTTCTCCCATCGCGGCTCGTTTCCAATGGTTTGTTCGTTGAGTACAATGATATCAGGCTCATACCCTGATTCCTCGCGCATGGGTTTGATGACGCATTCTTTGGGGATGAAGTAGGGCAGTTGTAGCCGTCTGATTTCAAAGTTGAGATCCGCTAGGAGAAAACCTGTCAGTTTAGAATGTTTGCCTGTTGCTTTTGGCATTTCAACAATAGCTCCATTATGTAGTTCGTAGTGGTGTTCTGAATTCTCAGGATACCAGTCAATGAATTCATCGAATGTTACTAATTCTGGTATGATTTGAATCATGGTGAGTGCCTTTAGTTTGGTTTTGATCGCCCTAATCTATATTATAGGATTATATCAATTCCGGTTGCACTCAGACATGATATAGAGGAGACGGCAGTGCCGTTTCCCTACGCCAGATTAATTGTAGG
The DNA here is from genome assembly GCF_036700565.1 of Microcoleus pseudofavosus SVA1_A4. Classification (NCBI taxonomy): domain Bacteria; kingdom Bacillati; phylum Cyanobacteriota; class Cyanophyceae; order Oscillatoriales; family Microcoleaceae; genus Microcoleus; species Microcoleus pseudofavosus. The sequence goes on along the minus strand of NZ_JAUBPE010000019.1, from coordinate 32,989 downwards.
GACACGGCACTGCCGTGTCCTGGCTACGCCAGATTAATTGTAGGGACACGGCACTGCCGTGTCCTGGGTGTGAGTAATATTAATTCCGATACTACCGGATTTGATATTACTCTAACCTTCAATTCTTTCTCGAACAACTTCTTGATAAAAAGCCTCTAACGCAGTCACGCAAACTCGATCGTCAAACAGATTACCTTGTCGCTGACTCATGCGTTGCGCAATATCTCGCCCCCACTCCGAATCTTTCCCCAACTTGACAGCAATTTCAATATACTCTACTTCGTTTTTGGCTATGGTGTCTGTCACTCGCAGCATTTTTAGAAAGCTATAAGCATGAAGTCCTCGCATAAATTCTCCCGGACAAGTTACTATGGGTAAATTGCAGGCGATCGCCTCCAAAGACGTATTCCCACCAGACCAAGTAAAAGTATCTAAAAAGACATCAGACAGAAAATTAATGGCTATGTAATCTTGTCGAGTTAAAATACTTCGGAACAAACAGTAATCTTCACTGTCAAGATTAACAGCAGCAAAAGCACGTTTTAATCGTTCCCGCAGCAGTTCGCCGCGCGGAAAAACAAACTGAGCTTGCGGAACGCGAAGGGCAATTTCTGCTAAAATAAAATCATATTGCGGTAAGTATTTGAAAGGGGCTTGGCAGCATAAATAAATAACGGCATCTTCTCGCAGGTTAAAATCTGACCTACTCAGGGTTAATTCACCAACCATTGGTTTTGGGTAAGCAACGCCAATATTCGGCAACTTAATTAAGGTTTCTGAGTAATGTGATTGTGCATTTTCCGGTTCCATCAATTCACTGGAAATGAAATAATCAATCGTCGGTAAACCAGAAGTGACAGGATGTCCCCACGCCGAACATTGTATGGGTGCAAGGCGCAAAGCTGCTATTTGGATAGTTGGTGCGTCCATGCCAATTTCTGGGAAGACAAGAATATGCAATTTGTCATCAATAATTTGTTGGCATACGGCTTTTAAGTTGTGGGGAATGTGGCGAAATTCTGTGCTGTATTGGCAAAATTGTTCTGTAATTGGATCGGGATCGTTACCCGTGTAGTAACAGTAAATTTCAAATTGTTTTGTGTCGGCATAACGCAACCAGCCAGTCAACCATAAAGTGCCGCTGTAGGAATGCAAATAACTAGAAATATAACCAACTCGAATTTTGCCATTTTCTAGCCGGGGAGGCATTGATTGCGGTTGCACCCACTGCGGATAGTTGGCGGCCATAACTTGATGGACTAAATTGGCATATTTTGACTGCGATTCAACAACATTGTGAGCCTGATATGCTAGGTAAAAATTAGTGAAGCTAGAAAAACCCCGGAAAGCATTAATTTTGTCTTCGGGAGTTTCTAGAGATGTTTGCTGAATCAATTTTTCTAATTCTAGGACAAATCTTTCCTTGTAAAATTGGATTTCATCTGAGGTGTCGTAAACAATCGGCAAGGTTAAGTGTTTTAAAAGTTGAAAAACATATTCATTAGGCAGTATTTTCGTTGCTCTTTCTGCACTTGATATAGCTTCTTGACTTCGTCCGTTTTGCTGGGAAATTTTGATGAGTTGAAAGTGCAGTTGTCCGGCTGTAGGGTAATGGCGGATGCCTGATTCAAGGATAGCGATCGCTTCTTCGATTCTGTTGAGGTTTCTTAAACACTCGCTTAAGTTAAAATACAGTTCTACATCTCCTGTCTGGGATACTAAAAACCTTTGATAGTGCTTAATGGCTGCTTCGTATCTTCCTTGAAGGTAGAGTTGGTTGCCAAATTCTCTCAACGCTAATGCTTGGGAGTCAAGGGTTATATCGCTAAGTTGTTCCAGTGCAACTACTGGGATTTTTTCAGTTCCAGAGTCGGCTATTGCTTGGTGATTTTCCGCATTCAACCTAATTCGATATTCGATATGTGGCAAAATCTCCAGCCACTGGCTTCGATTGAGGTTTTCCAATAAAATAATTTCTGGTTCGCAGCTAGTATCTAAATCTTCTTCCAGGAAAAGATTCATGACAATTGCTGATACAATTAGGCTGGTATCTAAGTCGGATTCTTCTAAACTTTCGCTGCTATCTATTACAAGAGTTAGGAAATCGCGATCGGGATGACTGACAAGACTCCTAATAATTTGTTTTAACTCTAAATAAAGAGATTCTTCTGGTTGGTTCCAATCAGGAAAAATCAGCAAATTTAAGGGTTTTAGATTTAAGGTGGCTAGATCCATGTGATTGTCTGTCTCATGTATATTGCTGGGTATAGAAGGCTTTTGCTGTGAGTGTTCGATCGCCCCTAGCTTAATTTAACTCGTCTTTGGGGGCGGGCGATCGCCCGATCGCCCCTATCTTGGCTGTTGGCGCGATCGCCAGCCGAGGATAGCTGCTACGATCAGGCTGGGGGTAAAGACGGCGATGAGGGCGTTGAGGTCGGTAGAGGGGATGGATAAGCTAGGCCCTGCGTACTTGATGGCTAGGGAAAGGGCGGCGGAGAGGGTGAATACTTTGAGGATGGGGCTAATGTTGGTGTTCATGGAGGTGGTAGTTGGTTGTATAATGAGGCATTGAGACTATTATCGCAAGTTTGTACTAAGCTCGGAAGTAATAAAAGATTAGGAGAGGGGCAGGATTGAGAGCAAAGTACCAAACCTTTGTTTTTTTTTGCCAGATAGCCGATTTTAACTAAACTTACAATTAAGTTACATCCCGTTAAAACAGGATCTATGACCTACACCCCACCCAAATTACTTAGCTTTGAGGAGTTGATCGCCCAATATGGGGATAATACACGCTATGAACTAATTGACGGAGAACTCAGAGACATGGAACCTACTGGCCCTCACGAAGCTGTGGCCGGGAGTATTGCGGGTAGAATCTATATCGAAATCTTTCGGGATAATTTCAACTGGTTGGTGCCAAAAACTTGTCTGATAAAACCTCTATACGCAGAAGCTACAGCGCTGCGTCCTGACGTAGTTGTTTTAGAGCGAGCAGAACTTAGACAAGAACCACTTTGGCAAAAAGAACCAGTTATTTGTAACGGTAGTACCATTAAGCTTGTTGCTGAAGTGGTCAGTCAGCACTAATTGGCAAGATGATTGTGCAAGAAAAGTGGAGGAATACGCTTTTTTGAATATCCCTGAATATTGGATTGTGGACTTTAGGGGGTTGGGTGGTGGGCAATTTATAGGCAATCCAAAGCAACCGACTTTCACAGTCTGCCAGTTAGTTAATGGTGTATACCAGCAGCAACAATATCGCTTGGGAAATACTATTTTTTCTTACCTGTTTCCAAATTTACAACTGATCCTCGACGACATTATGCCGACTTGAAAGTCTCGCATCTCTCTTTTGTTGCCAGGGCGGTGTTTTCCATCTATCGCTCAACATTTTTTAAGAGGAAAGAGGCGATGAATGTTGTTTTAAACCCAGAACTTGATTGAGGTTCGCATGATGACACAGACACTCTTACAACCCCTAGACCAACGCTTCATTCACTCCGGGATTAGCTGGCAACAGTTCAAGCTAATTGAACAGGGGTTTTCTGACTCTCCAGGCATCAAGTTATTTTATTACAAAGGAGAGGTAGAAATCTTGGCAGTTTCGCCAGAACACGAATTTTTCAGTCGTACAATTTGTACGCTGCTGGCTATCTATTGTGCCGAAAATGAAATTGAGTTTGCACCTACGGGAAGTTTTACCCAAGAAAAGGAAGGGGTAGTGTCTGCACAAGCTGATGAATCTTATTTTATTGGCCGACGCATAACCCCAAATTCTCCCCCAGATTTATGTATGGAAGTTATCTTCACTAGCGGTACTGTCAAAAAATTGCAGCGCTATCGAGTATTGGGAGTTGCTGAAGTCGGGTTCTGGGAGGATGGTGTACTGGCTATGTATCGCTTGGGTGCTGAGGGTTATGAAAAAAATTATTCAAGTGTTGTTTGGCCAGATTTAGATATTAATTTACTGTGTCGCTGCTTGCTGATGGCTTCGAGTGTGGAAGTGATGAGGGAGTTTAGGAGGGGGATTTCTGGTTAGGGCGATCGCATTTTCCAGGCTCAGCTTGATTTTAGTATGTTGAGCGATCGCCAGCCGAGGATAGCAGCTAGGATGATACTGGGGGAAAAGACGGCGATTAGGGCGTTGAGGTCGGTAGAGGGGATGGATAAGCTAGGCCCTGCGTACTTGATGGCTAGGGAAAGGGTGGCGGAGAGGGTGAATACTTTGAGAATGGGGCTAATGTTGGTGTTCATGGACGTGGTAGTGGGTTGTATAATCTGTTGTTGTGCGAGGACTCGAAATATTGACCTTCACTATGATGCCAAGTCCCTGCCGTTGTGCCGTGTGGGGTTTGGGGCAAAGTGCGATCGCAACTACCTTTCGGGCGCCGCGTAGATAAGATACCTTCTCATCCTAAAATTAACGTATGTCACAGCGCAATTTGTTAGTAGCGGGAGCAATGTAGAATGAACAACCAATCATCTGAGATCATAGAAAAAATTCGCCAGCAATTTAACAGCGCTCCTTACCCGAGAATCCCACTCGAACAATCTCCTAAAGATAACTACCAGCTTCTCTATATTCATAACCTTATAACACCTTACTATTTAAGAAATCAAACAGTTATTGAAACTGAAGGAAAAATTATTTTAGATGCAGGCTGTGGCACCGGCTATAAATCCTTGACTTTAGCAGAAGCCAATCCAGGCGCTAAAATAGTTGGTATTGACTTATCAGAAGAATCGGTTAAGTTAGCCCGTCACCGTCTAGAATATCATGGGTTTGAGAATGCCGAGTTTCATGTGCTTTCAATTGAAGATTTGCCTAAATTAGGATTAGAGTATGACTATATTAATAGTGACGAAGTTCTTTATTTATTGCCAGATATAAAGGCGGGATTGAAAACACTTAAGTCTGTGCTAAAATATCAGGGAATAATTCGTGCTAATTTCCATAGTTCGCTACAGAGGTTTGCCTATTTTTGGGCTCAGGAAGTTTTCAAAATGATGGGATTGATGGACGAAAATCCCCGAGAGTTAGAAATGGAATTAGCCCGAGAAATTATGACCACTTTGAAAGATAATGTCATTCTCAAGAAACTCACCTGGAAGCCCGATGCTGCCCAGAGTGAAGAGTGGATGCTAATGAATTATTTATTTCAAGGCGATAAAGGCTACACTATCCCTGAAATGTTTTCGGCACTGCAAGCCGCTGATTTAGAGTTGGTCAGTATGGTGAATTGGCGGCAATGGGACTTGCTCGATCTTTTCAAAGAGCAAGACAATTTACCTGCTTTTCTAGCCATGAGCCTGCCAGAAATTTCTACAGAAGAGGGGCTGCATTTATGTGAATTGTTACATCCCGTCAACCGTTTAATTGACTTTTGGTGCGCTCATCCCGATCGGGCACAGCCATTTGTGCCGGTTGCTGAATGGACTTTATCTGACTGGCAGGATGCGCGGGTACACCTGCATCCTCAGCTAAAAACTCCCCAGGCGAGAGAAGACTTGATCCAGTGCATCACTAGCCAACAACCCTTCGAGATTAGCCGTTATGTCACTTTGCCCGCTTTAGTACCTATTTTCCTAGAAAGTTATATGGCTGCTTGCTTGCTACCGCTTTGGGAGGGCGCTTGTCCTGCGAAGTCCCTTGTGGAACGCTGGTTAAAGCTCAAACCCCTGCATCCCGTTACTCTAGAGCCTGTCAGCGAACAGGCAGCTTGGGAGGAAGTTAAAGAAGTCTTGAGTAGGCTGGAAGCGTTTCTTTACTTGCTTTTGGAGCGTTCACCCCGCCCTAGCTAAGTTTTTTTAGCACAGGGTGATATGAGAAGGAACGAAAGTGAGTAAGTTACATTCAGGAGTTAGAAATCAAGCATCCCACCCCTCAAGGAGAAACAAACCATGAAAACTTAATTAAAAGCCAAGTTCCTGCAACACCTCAATCAAAGAAGACAAGATAAAGGTTTTAGGCTGATTGAACTGTTGGTAGTTATCATCATTATCGGTATTCTTTCGGCTATTGCTTTGCCTGCATTCCTCAACCAAGCAAACAAAGCCAAGCAATCTGAAGCCAAGCAGTATATCACCTCGATCAACAAGGATCCGCAGGCTTACTATGCTGAGATGGGAGTCAAGGGTGATATCGCTAAGTTGTTCCTGTTCCACTACTGGAATTTGTGCGGTTCCAGATTCTGCTATTGCTTGGTGATTTTCCGCATTCAGCTTAATTCGATATTGAATCTGTGGCAAAATATCGCTCCACTGGCTTCGATTGAAGTTTTCCAATAAAATAATTTCCGGTTCTCCGTTAATATCTAAATCTTCTTCCATCAAAAGATTAATCACAATCCCTCATACAATTAAACTTGCATCTAACTCTGATTTTTCTAAAGGTTCGGTGCTATCTATTAAAAGAGTTAGGAAATCGCGATCCGGATGACTTACTAGACTCCTAATAATTAGTTATAATTCTAAATAAAGAAATTCTTCTGGTTGGTTTCAATCAGGAAAAATCAGCAAATTTAAGGGTTTCAGATTTAAGGTGGCTAGATCCATGTGATTGTCTGTCTCATCTATATTGCTGGGCATCGAGGGGTTTTGGTGTGAGTGTTCGATCGCCCCTGGTTTAATTTAACTCGTCTTTGGGCGCGATCGCCCTCCATCTCCTATCTTGGCTGTTGGCGCGATCGCCAGCCGAGGATAGCTGCTAGGATCAGACTCGGGGAAAACACAGCGATCAGGGCGTTGAGGTCGGTAGAGGGTATGGATAAGCTAGGCCCTGCGTACTTGATGGCGAGGGAAAGTGCGGCGGATAGGGTGAATACTTTGAGGATGGGGCTGATGTTGGTGTTCATGGAGGTGGTAGTTGGTTAGGCGATCGGGTTTTCAGAGTATTATTGCAAGTATGTGTTGCGGCCCGGCGGGCGATCGGCTATTTTCTGAGATACTAAGGTAATTTGCCAGCGTTGAGTGTAATTGAAAATGGATCACCAAAATTTAGAGTTAATAGAAAACATTCGCCAGCAATTTGACAATACTCCTTATCCCAGAATCCCGCTGGAACAATCTCCAAAGGAAAACAGTGAATTGCTCTACCTTCATAATCTTGTAACTGCTTATTACTTCAGAAATAGAAAAATTATCAATACCGAAGGTAAAGTAATCCTCGATGCGGGATGCGGCACCGGTTATAAATCCTTGGTTTTAGCTATAGCCAATCCGGGAGCGAAAATAGTAGGCATCGATTTATCAGAAGAATCTGTGAAACTAGCCGAGCAACGTTTACAGTATCATGGGGTTGCTAATGCAGAGTTTTATGCTTTGAAGATAGAAGAATTACCAAGTTTAGGGTTACAGTTTGACTATATTAATGCTGACGAAGTTCTGTATCTCTTACCCGATGCTATTGCTGGATTGCAGGCGATGAAGTCTGTTCTCGCTCCCGATGGCATCATCCGCACCAACCTTCACAGTTCAAATGGTAGAGCCGGAGTATTTCGCGCTCAAGCTGCTTTCAAAGCAATGGGATTAATGAATGGCTCTCCCGGAGAAGTGGAGATAGAAATAGTCCGGGAAACAATGGAAGCATTACAAGATGAAGTAGGGCTTAAGGCATTCACCTGGAATTCCGATCGCGCGCAGAATGAGGCATGGATTATGGCTAACTATTTATTAGTGGGTGATAAAGGTTGTACCATTCCTGAAGTGTTTGCAATGTTGAGAGGTGCTGATTTAGAGTTTATCAGTATGGTGGCTTGGCGCAGGTGGGAGTTGATGGATTTGTTCAAAGATCCAGATGATTTGCCTCCGTTTTTGGCGATGAGTCTGCCAGAAGCTTCTCTGGAAGAGCAACTGCATTTATTTGACTTGTTACATCCCCTGCACCGTTTGTTTGATTTCTGGTGCGGCAATCCCGATCGAACTCAGGCTTTTGTGCCCGTTGCGGAATGGACAGAAGCTCAATGGCGGGAAGCACGGGTACACCTGCACCCTCAACTGATGACTTCCCAGATTAAGGAAGATTTGAGTAATTGCATTGACAGCCAGACGCCGTTTGAGATTAGCCGTTATATTATTGTGCCAACTCTAGCGCCGGTGGCGATCGAGAGTAGAATGGCGGCTTGTTTGCTACCTCTTTGGGAGGGGCCGCAGTCTGTGGTGTCCCTAGTAGAACAGTGGCTCCAGATCAGATCCCAGATGGCTGTTAACCTAGAGCCTGTTAGTGATCAGAGTGCCATTGAGGAAGTCAAGGAACTGTTGACTAGGCTGGAAGTCTTTCTGTATGTGCTTTTGGAGCCTTAGAGCCAGGAGTTGAGAAAAAAAATAGTTTGGGGTGATATTAAAGCGCCGATAACTGGGTAAGTTACAGATAAGAGTTAGAAATCAAGCATCCCACCCCTCACGGAGAAAAGACTTATGAAGACTGAATTTAAAGCCAAGTTCCTGCAACACATCAACAAAAAAAGACAGGATCAAGGTTTCACCCTGATTGAACTGCTGGTTGTTATCATCATTATCGGTATTTTGTCTGCTATTGCTTTGCCTTCCTTCCTCAGCCAAGCTAACAAAGCCAAGCAGACAGAAGCTAAGCAGTATGTCAGTTCCATTAACAAGGGAGTACAAGCTTACTACGCAGAAAACACCAAATTTACAACAGATGTCAGCTTGTTGGGTCTTGGTCTCAAAACTTCGACCACTAACTATGGATACACCATTGGCGCTACAAGTACGAACGGAGTAACTTCAGCAGCAACTCCTAATGCGGCTACTTTAGCTTCGCTGAAGGGATATGCAGGAGCTGTAGCAGTGACTGCACCCGATGCTTCAGGGGCTTCAGGCACACAGACAATCCTTTGTGAAACGACGAGTCCTGGAGCTCCTGTAGCTATTACTCTTTCTGGTAGCAATACTGTTTGTAATGGTATGACGCTAGTTACTAAGTAACACCTTAGTACACAAGCATTGCTTGTGAAAAAGTACGAAAGAGCGGGTTAGCGTTATGTGCTGCCCGCTTTAGTGTAGATAGAAAACTGCTTTTATTGGCTGAGTTTATGATTTCTGACAATTTATTAGCACTTGCGCCAGATTGGCAGGAGAAAGCCGAGCAACTCCTGCTTAAAGAAAATTATGCTCAGGCAGCTATGCTCTACGAACAGGCAATTGCAGAGCAACCAAGCCAGAAGTCTTACTACTGGCACTTAGGATTGATATTGCTGTTGCAAGAACAAGAAGCAGAAGCTCAAACAACTTGGCTGCTGGCAATGGCTGAGGGTGAATCCGAAGAAATTGAACTCTGGACAGCAGAACTGTTGGAAGTGCTGGAAGCTGAGGCTGAACGACAACGGTTGGAGTTGACCAATTATCAAGTAGCTTGGGCGATTCGGCAGCACATCCGAGAAATCCATCCAGGGGATATTAATAACCTCTTGCATTCGGTTGGACTTTCCATGGTGCGAAAAACTTACAGAGGCGAAGAATCAGACGCTTTGGGCGCGATTATCACACTTCTAAAGTCTGAGCCCCCTATAGCAGTGGACTCAGACCTGCTGCTGCAAGTATGGAAGAGCGTTTTAGATTTTGCTCCATTCCACCCTTCATCATTTGAATTTACAGAAGCTTGTTTAAAATACGTTAAAGAACCTCTACCTGTTATTGAAAATTTACTTTTATTTGCCTATGATATAGCGTACTCAGGAAAGCAATTTCACTTAGCCACCCGCTATGTGGAACTCGCCTTGCAGTTAGAAGCTAAGCACCCAGAAATTTTGCGTGCTCTGGCTGGTTTTTACCAAGATATCGGGAATTTTTCTAAGGGGATAGAAACTGCTAAGCTATGCTACTCTGTGATGGAACAGTTGGTAGATAAAATTTTTGCTAATCACGTGCTGCTGCGCGGGCTGATGCTGGCTGGTGGTCATTGGGAAGATGCTTGGTCAGCGTTTGAGGCACACAAATTAATGATGGGGGCGCTCATTGAGGAATATCCAACCAATCTCGATTCAACTGCTGCGATTCGCTTGATGAGTTCGTTATTTTTCTTTCCTTACTTTGAAGATCTGCCTCAAGAAGCCGGGAGAATTCGCATCCAAATTGGTAATCTTTTTCAAGAAAATGTTGAAAATTATGCCAAGCCAGTAGTGGAGAAGTGTCGCCAGCGCTCGTTGCCCCTGCTTCAGGGAGGCAATCAAAAAAGACGTTATAAAGTTGGTTATTTATCTTATTGCTTACGTAGCCATTCTGTAGGATGGCTGGCTCGGTCGTTGTTTGAACATCACGACCGCGAGCGCTTTGAAATATGTGCTTATCTACTTGGATCAAAACTGACAAATGATCCAATGCAGCAATGGTATATTAGCAAATCTGACAAAGCTTTTAAACTAGGTATCTCTGGTATTGAAGCTGCTGAAAAGATTTACGAAGACGAAATAGATATATTGATCGATCTCGATAGCATTACGATGAATACTAGCTGTGAGGTAATGGCAATTAAGCCCGCCCCTGTACAAGTTAGTTGGCTGGGGTGGGATGCTTCTGGCGTACCAAATGTTGATTACTATATTGCAGATAATTACGTTTTACCGGAATCAGCACAGGATTATTACGCGGAAAAAATATGGCGATTGCCTGAAACTTATGTAGCAGTAGATGGTTTTGAAGTGGGAGTGCCGACGGTTCGACGCGATTCGCTAGATATTCCTAGCGATGCCGTCATATACTATTGCAGTCAGATGGGATACAAGTACAATCCCAACACAGCTCGCCTGCAAATGCAAATTATTAAAGCAGTCCCGAATAGCTACTTTGTAACTAAATGGTTTGCTGAGCAAGAATCGCTAAAAAACTTTTTTATTCAGATTGCCGAATCAGAGGGCGTGAGTGCGGATAGCTTGCGATTTTTGCCTCCATCCGCTTCAGAAGCCGTTCACCGAGCGAATTTAGGGATTGCTGATGTTGTACTCGATACTTATCCCTACAATGGAGCGACTACTACTCTAGAAACTCTCTGGATGTGCATTCCTCTGGTGACACGGGTAGGCGAGCAGTTTTCAGCACGCAACAGTTACGGGATGATGATGAATGCAGGTATAACTGAGGGGATTTCATGGACTGATGAAGAATATCTAGAGTGGGGGATTCGTTTAGGAAAAGATCCTGTTTTGCGGCAGAAAATATCTTGGAAATTGCGGCAGTCACGACAAACTGCTCCCCTCTGGAATGGTAAGCAATTTACGCGAGAGATGGAAAAAGCTTACGAGCAAATGTGGCAGAGATATGTTGAAAACTATCAGCAGTAGTAAGGAGATTTTGTAGAGTAATTATTGTACAATTCCGAGTATCGAAATTCACAATCAACGCTGTAAAATCCACGTCCAAATTTCAATGGCGCTGTTGCTTCAAGGGAATATCTTCAAGTAAAAGGATATTGTTCAACTCTTGTCGGGAAGCAATAAATACTGAGCGAACCAATGTTTCCGATGAAGATAAAGTCCAATCAATAGGAAACTGTTCGTGGTTAGGTTGGGTTATAGGCATATAAACGAACTCGAAGTATTGCTTTAGTTGATTGTACACCCACTTTCTAGTAGGTCGGCATCCATTACCGGATATAGCTTGCGATGGATAATCTGCTTTTTCTTTGCAAAAATTGATAGCTTCTTCTTCGCCAAACGAGACGGAGGTCTCTAGCAGCAGCATCTTTTGGCAACTGCGAGCCATAAACTCGATAGCTTGAGTGGGTGTTTGCAAGTGATACAGCAACCCGTAGCAGTAAACAATGTCAAATTGCTGATTTATTTTTAAATCTGGAGTCTCTAAATCTAGTTGTATTGTCTCAATATTGGGATAACGCGATCTAAGTATTTCCACGTTTGGCGGTCTACCTTCCGCGGCAACTACTTCACAGCTTCGATCCAGAAAAAAGCTTGTATGATCGCCAATTCCTGCTCCAAGTTCGAGTACAGTTTTCCCTACAATATCTAATCCTAAGCTTGCTAAATGTTCTAATCTTCTCTGGTTGTGTCGCAGATATTCATCGCAGTGGAACACCTTCATAGGATCGATAGGTCGTTCCTGCTGGTCTTTAGTGATAATATCAGCTTCACTGGGGATGAGAGAGTCAATATCATAACCATCAATATAATCTAAAATTCTGGAAACAGCAGGCAGAGAAGTTATTCCTTTGTTGACAAGCTCTGGAAATTGAGCCAAACTCTCCACGATATTGTGGGCAAAATTATAGTCAGGGTTGTTGCCGTACTGCAAAGTTAAATACTCTAATAACTCCAGAGTATAGTCGGGGAAATTGAGAATATCAGCAATGCAAGCTAATTTGAGAATTTTATCTGGTGTTTGTAGATTGTTTTCCAAGCCGTCTTCTATCAGATCCCGAAAGTAAAAAGCCTCTCCGTATAATAACTGTCCATCGCGAACTGTTGAACGAATGGGAGATATGCTCCGCAAGCGATAAGCTCGATCTAAATCGAACAAAGTAAATCCTTGTTCCCTGAGATAAATATCAACGTCCGCAAATAAAGGCTGATTTTTATAGAGGCGTGAAAACCCGACTTCAGCGTGCACAGCAAGAATAGACTGTCCCAAAATTTGAGAAGCACCTTGTAATACTTGTAATTCTGCGCCCTGAACGTCAACTTGCAAAAAGTCGATTTCCTCAATCCCTTCACTTTGACAAAACTCATCTAATGTAGTTGTTTCTATTCCCACATAAAAATCTAAGTTGACTAATTCTGACAACCCTGAAAACCGCTCTATATAAGGTTCATTAGGTGGGTACAGAGAGCTGCACATGGGATCCTTAGTTACATAAAGTGTAGATTCGCCTACCGAATTTGCTAGCGCTAGAGGAATATGTTTTTCTGTCCAATTTATTGGTTGAGCTTCCAGAGCAGTATTGCTAGCCTCACAAGCATCAGCATCAACATCAAATCCATAAATAGTCAGATGTGGTGCAAATATTTCCCAGCCTTTCTGACTATAGTCATCTTCACTGCTAACTTTGCGAGAGCCAACGTTACAAACTGTCATGTGAATCCGATCTAAATGACCGCTTCTCTTTAAACTGGGGAGAAATAATGACATAGCCTAAACTTTCCTTCCTTAATTAATTGAAATGTACTTTTAAGATTAAGAAATGAGATATATTTTGCTCTCAGGAACAGCGATAACATTTAGGTTTCCCTCCAACTCGTCAGATGAGTTTATAGGAATTAGTTCCTGCGCGTAAGGTTGATAGCGAAAGAGTTTATACCCTTTGCTTTTAAGATACTCAGCAACAGGTAAATTACTGCCTTTGCTCGAAGCGATATTTTCATAGAGGATGATAGGAAAAAATTCCGATAATATTTTTTCGCTACCTATTAAAACTGACATTTCGTGTCCTTCTGCATCTATTTTAAGGTAATCAACTCGGTTGACGTTTTCCTGCTCAACTAAACTGTCCAAAGTAAAACACGGGACTTCTTCAAAGGAACCAGGTTGCACTGGTTCTTCCACATCGCCAGTAACAATTTCGTTTAATTCGCTAGCAGTGTAAAGCTGCAATCGTGCTGTACCAATGCGATCACTCGCAGCCCCACGACATATTTTTACCCAATCTAACTCATTAATTCTACAGGTTTCTTCTAAGCAGCGCAAGCAACCTGAAAAAGGTTCAACTGCTAGTACACGACCTCTAGGCCCCACCCGTCGGGCAGCAGTAAAGGTATAGACCCCCACATTTGCGCCAACATCTATAACTGTCATGCCCGGTTTGAGGGAATTCCGCCAAAATTCCATTTCCTTTTCAAACCAATCCCCCTCTGCAAGCAGAACGGCTGTTACAATACTCCGAAAGCTAGGCTCAACGGCTAATAATAGCTTTTTTTCAACAGGCAGGTAAGTGATAGAAGAATTTACTCCTAACGTAGTCCATTTCCAATCAGGAGAAGTAGGCTCTTTTTTATAAAATTCACGAGCCTCATTTAGCCAGTGGCTAGCTGAATCTCTATCCTGTATATCTCGATAAGCGAGGTAGAGAGCTTGAAAAATCTGCGGTGACTGGGGCGCTAGCTGCTTGGCTTGGTGCAGGGATACAAGTCCTTCCCTTAAATTGTTAACCATCCACGAAACTCCTAGTTTAAACTTGATGGAACTCGAATCTGGTAAAATCTTCTCTGCTAGATTCAGTAGTCGGAGTCCACCTGCTCCAGAAAATACAAGGGGAGTTCGACATAGCACTTCGCTTAAAAGGAAAAATGCCTGAGTATAAGCATCTGTTGCTTGAAGTAAATGTGTCAATTGCTCAGCCAGAGTATTAACCAAACTGTTGCGCGGTGAAGGTAGGTAAACCAGTGCAGAGGGAAGTTTCTCTGTGGTACTGTAAACATTGGGGACGGTGTTAATCAAAGCAGGAAAAGCAAGTTCTATAGCTTGCGACATTTCTCCAGTCATCGTCAAGAGGAGAGCTAAATGAGCCATACAGAGAGGATAGCTATCTTGCTCTATTCCTTGGTTTAAGGCTTCTAAAGCCATATTGAGATAGAGTTGGCGCTCTGATAAGTCCTCAGACTGTTCTGCTACGATCAAAGCTAATACTGCAACGTTGTTTAAGTCTGTGCTAGAGGTAGGTTCTTCCCAGCAGGTGCTTTCAAGGATTGTCGCTACACGAGCTAGAGAATTTGCATCCAGACTAGGACAATTATGATAAACATAGTCCGTATATCTATCGTTCAAGTCGCGAGAAGAATCCATCGATATAGCCTCTACTTGCTCTCCGCTTATCTCGCAATTTTCTTCAGGGTAGAGGGGGAGGGCGAGTGCTTTAGTATGAGCAATCGCCTGTATATTTTCACGTTCCATAGAGATGCGAGCCTGAACTCGAGATAACAAAGCTTTCCATTGTACTTCACTCAGCCTTCCAAGAATAGTAATTTCTGGCGCTGTGCTAATATTAGTATCCTCCTTCATCAGAAGACTCATCACTGCGCCAGAAACAACTAAATCTGCATCAATTTCTGAAGCTTCAGTCAGATTACTGGTATCAATTAAGAGATTGAGGTTGTTACTATCAGAGTGTGTTATTACTTTCCGTATTGCCTCTTCCATTTGGAAAAAGAGAGTTTCTTCTGCCTGCTCCCAGTCAGGGAAAATAATGAAATTAATATCTCTAAGTTTAAGAGGCAATAGGCTAGCCTGAATCAAAGCATAACTGACTTCTTTGCTCATTTTTGACCATAAAAACTTTTTGGCTTGCTCAATTCCGGCAGCTATCAAAGCTTCGCGCACTTCTGGCTTTTGAATGTTAATAAGTGCGATAGTCATCTCCTCAACATCATCATCCGGAACATATAAAGCTGCCTCTCCCGCCACTTCCGGTATAGAAGCATTGGGACAAGTAATCACTGGACATCCGCAAGCCATTGCTTCTAAAATCGGCAAGCCAAAGCCTTCATACTGGGACGGATAAACCAGCGCAACAGCACCGGAAAAAGCTGCTTTTAACTCTTCATCGCTGAGAGGAAGCTTATGCACTGTACTTCCTGAAGTGTAAGGTTCAAACTCATCCTTTGTTAAAGCGCTGTGAGCTGTGCAGACAATATCAAATTCTGGTTGATTGGGCAGTTGCGCGAAAGCTTGCAAGAATAAGGGTGCATTTTTATGACCGCCCGCGGCACCCACCATCATAAAGTAAGGCTTTGAGCGATTATATTTAATCTTAAAATGCTCAATTTCCTCTAGGCTAGCTGGCAAGAAATTTTTGGAAACTCCACAATGAGCGACTGTTACTAACTCTGGGGCAATATCAGGAAAAAACTTTAATAAGTCTGATGCTGTATTGTGGGAAATAGTAATGTATGCAGATGCGTGGCGGATGCCGTAATGTTTCTCGCGCCACATGGGTTCATCAAGATTTGTCTCAAAGACTTCAGGAGTCATGTCATAGGCGGTAAAGACGGAAGGTGTTGATAGTGGCGTTGTGTAGTAAGTTGAGATAAATAAGTCAGCTTCCAGTTCTTCACAGACTTGCTGGAGCATTTCGCGATCGTTATCCGTCTTCTCATAGTCGTAAGCAGGAACCGGGCAATAGGCAATACCAGGAATTTTGGGGGCTGTTCCGGCGCGATCGAGTACAATAATATGCTTGGCAAAATCCTGATTCACCCACTCTTCTAAGAGCGATCGCCACACCCGCGCAATTCCCGTATTGTAAAGCTGGAAAAATACACCATCAACAATAATCCTTGGGGTCACTTTTTCAATACTAGCTGCTGCTCTTTGCGACTTGTCTGAGTGTGCAAACTGCCACATATTTCTGTCCTTTTCTCGCCGCGCGATCGGTGCTATTCCCAGTGCCTCTGCGGTATTAACCAACGTCCCGTCTGACACCCAGGAAAAATAATTGCCTAGGCGCACGGGAAAACTCGTTGCAGCTTGCAGTGACATCCATTCAGCCCGTGCATTTTTGTAACCGTAATAGCGTTCCTTAAAGCGCAGTTGCTCTGGCGTCACATAAGCAAAGTGTTGAAATACCAAGCCCTGTTTTTCGGTTTCTTCGTGAAGGAAAGGATTGACAGTAGCAATATCCCTAACTTCACCGTCTGCCAAAGGCTCAACTAAGCTGGGGGGCGAATGTCTTTTCCACCTCGCTCCCGGTTTATACCTCCAAGTCCGCAACCATTCCTGCTGGGGATGCTGAGAATAACAGTTGCGCGTGCTCACAGCCAGGTTTTCTCCGACAAAAAACCAGCACCAGTAGTAAGCTGCTGTTTTTTCTGGATGGTCTGTAAACATCTGCCGGACAGTACAAATCTGCTCAACCGTCCACAGTTCATCTACATCTACTTGCCACAGCAAACACTCCTGATTAATCCTTTCCAAGGGTGCATTGACCATTTCTAGTTTTCCATCCCAGAAAACTCCCGCTCCTTTCCGATAAATTGTTACATTCTCTGGATAGAGTTGCGCCAGTTCATCTAAGTATTCTGTTGTCCCGTCTTTGCTGCGACCGTTGTCGTGAAGCTCATCGGTAATCTGCCCGCCGAATTTAAGCATCCAAGCACTATCGTGTTTTTGCTCAGCTACACCCTCAACAATATGCCAGTGCCACTTGAAGGGCAGTTGTTTAAATACTTCTATGTGGTAGCGGATAAAAGGCTCACCGTTGAGGACTATTGTCAAAAAGTTAATTGGCATATAATTACGCAAAATCGTTTCGCTATTCCACGGCTCGAAAGGAATGAGTTTTTGGGCAGACAAGTGCGGACGAAAGAAAAATTTGCCTTTTTCATTGAGCATACAAGCTGCAAAGGAAAATGAGCTATTTGAAATGGCTACAATATCGCACTGGCTCAACAAATAAAAATCTGGATAAAATTCTGCTTCCGGTAACTCCAAACCTAAATCTTTCGTCGTGATGGGATTATACTCCTCAAAATCACTTAAAACTTTTGCCGGTTCGTCGCTGGCAATAAATAGTATTGGTTCGTCGAGGGTTTCCCACAAACCTTTTAGCCATTCCTTGTACCATTCGCTCGGTGCGATGAAGAAATCGCTGTAGCCGTAGTCTCCGTGCCGCAAATGCAAACCGACGATGGTTTTGCCGCGCGATCGCAGACGGGCGATCGCTTCCTTCATTTTCGTTTCTATTTCCCGTACAGGTTTGAACAGGGAGCGGAAATACTCTTGGTGCGGTTGATAATACTTTGTGTGATATTGAAAATAACCCCAAAAGTTAACATTTTTGAAGGTTTCTTTGGCGTTTGGTATGCGAGCTTCTAAAAGGCTATTAGTTTCTTCGCTAACTACAGGTAACTCCTGAGAAATTGGCTGCTCTTTGCAACCAAAGAGAGCCTGACCAATCCAGGCTGGTGTCTCTACTCTCAAGTTATGTTTTTTTGCGTATATTTTCAAGAAGGCATACTGAAATATTTGATTGGCAAACCGCCCGTTTCTGCCAAGCGTGGACATTGTAATTACTGGCTTTTTCACATAAAACGCATCGCCCCAAGATGGATGGTATGGTGTTGCAGTTGCGGCGCGATCGAAACCGCACATCTCCAGAAAATCATCGATTTCGTCAATTAAAGCGCAGCCTTCATAGAGTTCTTCATAATTAACTTCCGTATTTATTGCTTCTATGTGTCTGAGAACATTCGTTGCTCCCTGCAAAGCCAATAGCTCTGCACCTTGAATGTCAATGTTTAATATATTAAAATCGGCGGGATTAATTTGAAGTTCTTCTAGAAGTGTATCCAGAGTTCTCGACTCCACAACTACACGCTCAACTTCCTTAATTTCTGGATAAAACCTTTGATGCTCCTTCAATGGTAAGATAGAACTGCTTTGATCCATAGAAGTTACATACAATGTGCTTGTGCCGTTGATGTTGCTAATGGCACAATTTACCGCTAGCACGTTAGGAAAACCAGCTATATTGGTTTTCAAACGTTCAAACACAGCAGGGTTGGCTTCAACAAACAGTACCCTTTGCACCCCCATTGCTCGGTATCTTGCCATTTCCTTGCCTTCGTGTGCCCCAATGTGAATAATGCCGCGCGGTGCAACAGAATGTTTTCCGCAAAGCTGCTGCAAATCGAGCAGATTTGGTGCTTCACTAAAAATCAAAGCTGTGAACCTCTCGTTCACCGCTAAAAAGTTGCTATACTCGTAATTCTCATATTCTGGTAAAAACTCGGGTAAGGGTTGTAAAGCATTTGGCAGTATTTTAAAGATTGTATAACGAAATTTTTGTAAATGCTCGAATACTTGTTTTAATGTGATGTTGGCATCAACAAATGTTCCGCCATACTCAAACTGAATATAATCTACTTTGCCTTTTTGCAAGAGGTTAGTTGCTCCGTGAAGGACTTCTAGTTCGCCGCCTTCTGTATCAATTTTTAAGAAATTAATTCGCTTTATAGCCCTTGTTTGGACATAATCATCAAGAGTAGCTGTTAAAACATGAAATGGCTTAGGTGAATGAATATTATACTGTTTTTCGATTTCAAATCGGCGGTGAAATGTACTCCACCCAGAAAATCTATCGTAATAATAAAATTCCCTGATTTCCTGTTGGTGTGCTATTGCCAAGTTGTTTAACAGGAGTTGACCGCTTTTAATCGGTTCAGCCAGGTTTTGTAGAAGTGTTTGATATATAGGTGGTGCTGGCTCAAACAAATGGATTTGAACGTCAGGGCATATCTTTAATACTTGATTTGTCCAGCTACCTATGTTTGCGCCAATATCGAAAACGACATTACCGGAAGCAATAAAATTTTCTATAATCTTTAATTCATAGTTATTGATAGACTCTCCCTGATTAATATTATTAGCAGACACCCCAGTGCTTTGATGATTTTGTTCCGGCTTCCCGGTGCCTGTATTGCCTAAACTTGCGATCCAATTTTGGCAATACTGAACAATTAGTTCTTTTGCCAGCGCCGGAACAGCAATAATAACATCATCAATAATTACAATATGCCTGCTGTTTTTTCCTAAATTCAACAAATTTAATACTACGCTAATATCCGGCCATTGTTGAGGTGAATGGGGCTGCGGTGGAGGAGCTAAAAACAATCGGGCATCATCAATAAAAATAAAGTGTTCGCAGTCGGAGCGGTTGATTATTTCGATTTCTGCGAGTAAGGGACACTCATCGATTTCTCCATAGGTTGGCCCTCCGCTCCAATGAGCGTCTAGCCAGAATAAACTTGGGTTTTGAAGTTGTGATACTGTACGATAGAGAAGCTTTCTGGTATCACCGTACAAAAAGTCTATGTTTTTGATATGACCGTATTTTTCTGTAACTTTTTGATAAAGGTCTTGAGAATACTCTATTGTAAAAACTTGTTCAAATACTTGGCTTGCCCAGTATGCTGTATGACCTTGATAGGTTCCTGTTTCAATAAAATTATTAATACCGTAAGCTGCTTTTAGTTGGGAGATGATTTCTATTGGTGGCCCCATGCGTACTATGCCCATATTCAATCCTTTTGTGAAACTAAGCCGGGTATTTTAATTAGGAAGCTGCATTTAATTTAAGGATTTTCAATCAATCTTACTAAAAAAATTGACCGATCGCCTACTACTTCCCCTTCGCCTGCCCCAACAATACCTTATAATCCGCCCGATCGGGATTTAGCTTCACCAACTTCTCCAAAGGCTCGATCGCCCCCACCTTATTATTCTTCTGCAACCGCACATTTGCCAACCCCTCCAGAGCCGTCTGATTCTGAGGTTCCCGCTGCAAAACCGTCTCATATCCCCGTTCCTGCGCCGCCAGCAAAGACTCCTGGGAAACTGCCGCAGTCGCCTGCTTTTGTTGGTGCTGGCTGCTCAAACCGCTGCTGAACAGACTCACAATACCAAAAATCGCCGAACCACCAAACGAAACCATTGATACTAACGCAAAAATCTGCTTAATTCGAGCGCTCCGATGAACCGGACGATCTCTAGATTTTTTCTGTATACCTTCCATCGTCAATCCTTTGCCTAGACGGTTTCCAGGCACTCACAAAGTACCTGTATCTAGAATGCCCAAGTTCGATCTAAAAACGATCAGTTGTAAAATTTGAGATTCGCTTAACACAAAAATTTAGATTTGTCAACACTATTTAACCGAGAATTAGAAGTGCGATCGAATTGGTGATGTGCGATCGCACTCCTGTATCTTTAGCCATTATCCTGTGGCAATTCTCCAAACTGCGATCGATAACGCTCTAACAAAGCTTCGAGTTCAGCAGCCCGTTGCCGTTCCGCTTGCAAAGCTGAAGCCAATTCATCGGGAATCAATAATTTTTCTCCATTATCTTCCCGATAAAACCCAATCAGTTTTCCTTCTATTTCTAACCGCAGTTGCAATACTTCGCTGCGACTATCTCTAATTAATTCATACCCATCTTCTCCCAATCGATACCCGCGCAATTGTTCGGGAATCCATTCACCTCTCGGATCGAATAACCAATATTCCTCAACTTCTATCCCCTCGTACAAGTCTTTTTTATTAATTATATCTTCCGACTTAGTACCCGGTGATGTGATTTCAAAAATCGCTTTCGGCACTTGACCTTCTTCCCAGATTTTGTAATTATCTCTGCCACCTGGTTCTACATCAAAAATCACCATTACATCAGGTGCTACGCGCAATTTGGGGAAACCTTGAGCGTAGTACAAATATTGGTTTGCTAAAACAGTAGCTCGACGGTCAGTGAGGTATTGTTTTAAGACTTCTAAAGTGGTTAAAATTGCGTAAAGATGGTCGTAAGTTTCTGCCACTGGTTCTTCATCAGCGCTCGGGTATATAATTTCAGAATTTTTGAGAGTGGTAACGACTGCTGTCATGGTCGTGCTTCCTGTGAGTTGTAGATTTATTATAAACTTTTTTCCTGCAACTATCGATCGCCCCTTCCCAAAAAGTACGCGCCATCGAAGCTATCCCAAAGGAAATCACCCCTTAAGTTTAACGCAAGCGCGATCGCCCGTTCAAACTCCAAAGCCGCATCACCGATCGAGTTCATCAACACACACCGCGTTAGCAAATCGAAATCCTACTCAGGTACTAACTCGCTGCGGTTTGTGGGATCGTAACCCTTCTGGTTGAGTCTAAACCCAGGCGATGATAATAATTCAGACAATGATAATTGTCAAGCAACTTCAACCAATTGTCGGCTTCAGAAGCGGGATGACCTTTTAACAATTATATGACTTACGCACGGGTGGTCAGAAACCGGGTTTTTTTACGAGAATACTTCACTGCGATCGGCAGATTCAGTAAAAAACCCGGTTTCTTTGGTCGGAGTGGGTCTAGGACTGAATTATCCTATAATTTTGCAAAGACGCGCCCGGACGCAGTACCGGAAATACCGAGTCCAGACGACTTCTCCAATGTTGTCAACCCAACACAGGGAGCAATATCAATTATGCCAAACAATCCAAACTGGTTGCGTTACGATCCAGATGAAGACAAGTCTCGGCATGGAGCGGCAGACGAAGCTTGTTGCTATGAGATGCAAAGAAAATATGGTTTGAAACTGATCGACATTGAGGAGACTAATCTAAACAGCCTAGAAGTAGATTGTGTTTTTCGAGGCCAAATAGAGTTTCCTAAATCATTCTACGACACTGAAAGGGAGGACGACGATGCATAAATACATTATTTTCAGAGCCGAACCGAGAACTCCTGGGTGGAAAGATAGAAAACTCCAGCACACTCAATCATTAACTCGCATTTTAGCCGAACACTTTGACTCTTCTGATGGCCCAATTCCTGAAGTTGGCTATCGTCCCCCAGAGTTTGTTCGCGTGGAAGCAGAACACGATCCAGATAGGCACGGTTACAGCACTCATTACCGCACAAGCGATTGGGAAGTTGCGCGGGTTGAGACTTTTACTCCCGATATTCCGATCGGTGAATTTGATATGGTAGTAATCTGCTATTGCCAATATTCCCCGATTGATGCTCCCCTCAAACCCATGCCAGAACGTCAAGTTTCTATCGCTTCCTTTAGAGGCGACAAGGAAGCTTATCAACGTTGGTTAGAGTCGGAAAAAGGTAAAGAATACACTGAAGTTTAGGAGTTCCAGCAGAGGACACGGCAGTGCCGTTTCCCTACAATGAATCGGGGTAGGGAAACGGCACTGCCGTGTCCTCTATATCATTCCGGTGCAACCGGAATTGATATTATACCAATTCTAAATCATTTGTGAATTTCTTACTCCCTCCCCTTAGCAAGGGGAGGGTTGGGGTGGGGTAAAAAATTTACGACTCATTTAGGATCGCTATATACCAATTCTCTAAAATCTTGCAACACTCTTCGACCCCCCCTAGCCCCCCCGCTGCATTGCGGGGGGAACAAGAATACTGTTGCATACTTTTTTGAAATTGATATTACTATGACAATTTTCCAAACTGCTCTCGATAACGGGCCAGCAAAGATTCCAGTTCAGCAGCACGCTGACTTTCCGCTTCTGCACGTTGACTTTCCACTTCTGCATGTTGCCGTTCCGCTTCTGCCCGTTGCCGTTCCGCTTTTAAAGCTGAAGCCAATTCATCCATAATCAATAATTTTTCTCCATTATCTTCCCGATAAAACCCAATCAGTTTTCCTTCTATTTCTAAACGCAGTTGCAATACTTCGCTGCGACTATCAGTAATTAATTGATACCCCTCTACCCCCAATCGATACCCGCGCAATTTTTCAGGAATCCATTCTCCTTTCGGATCGAACAACCAGTATTCCTGAACTTCTATCCCCTCGTACAAATCTTTTTTAGTAATTTTATCTTCTAATTGAGTGCCTGGTGATGTCATTTCAAAAATCACTTTCGGCACTTGCCCTTCTTCCCAGATTTTGTAATTATCTCTGCCACCCGGTTCTACATCAAAAATTACCATCACATCAGGTGCTACGCGGACTTTGGGGAAACCTTGAGCGTAGTATAATAATTGGTTTGCTAAAACAGTAGCTGGACGGCCTGCAAGGTATTGTTTTAAGACTTCTAAAGTGGTTAAGATTGCATAAAGATGGTCGTAAGTTTCTGCCACTGGTTCTCCATCAGCGCTAGGGTATACGATTTCAGAAGTTTTGAGGGTGGGAACGACTGTTGTCATGGTCGTGCTTCCTGTGAGTTGTATACAGCATATTCCATATATATGTGGTACAGACAATCAAGTAGTAAGTAAGGTGCGTCGCCCGAAACAATCTGCAAGTTCCACGCTCACATGGAACAGCGACGCACCCTACAAAACAGAAACCACACAATATCTGTACTTCATGAACCTGGAATATGCTGTATCTATTGTAAACTTTTTTGTGCAACTAATCTAATTTTATTTTTAACCGCAGATGGCTCGCATGCGGGACGCCCGTGCCACAACAAATGTAGTGTATTTGCGATCGCCATTTTTGACTACAAATCCCGATCGCCCGCACTTCTAAACTCTTTGACAGCCTCAACATGATTCGCGATATTCATGCACCTAACAAACAAAGCAATATCCAGTTCCGGTAGCAATTTTGAATCTCGAACACCTTATCTAAAAACGACAATCTAACACCTGGAATATCCAGCATCGGTTCTAACTGATATCTTGCACCATTCTCAATTACTTGCTTAGGAACAGGCTGTCCGGCCTGTTCCACAAGAGATAAATTTTATTGTGGAACAGGCCGGAAAGCCTGTTATTGACAATGGTGCAAGATGTGAGTTCTAAGGTTTTGAATTGTTTCCAGGTTAATCCTGGAAATAGCAAGGGTCGGTCTAATTTTTCTTCTAATGTTGCATTCATGGCGAACTCGCTCCTTATTCAATAATAATTCCTGCATCAAACACCTGTTGAGCAGTCAAGTTTAACTCTGGGAAAGCAGCCGATTCTATTCGCTCGTCTCCCCGGAACTGCGTCAACTCGTACTCCCCATCAACCAATTGATAAAGCGAAAGCGTAGGTTGTTTGGGATTACCTATGTAGCGTCTTCCACCCAATCCCAAATAATCGACAATCCAGTATTCAAAGATTCCCATTTCTTCATAATCGCGCAGTTTGGTAAGATAGTCATTCTGCCAGTTACTGCTGACAACTTCTACTGCTAAACGCACCGACGAACCCATTGTGATAATCGATTCTGCGGCCCAACGCGGTTCATTTATCACTTGCTGGCGATCGAGAACGATGATATCTGGCTCATATCCTGATTCAGTGCGATCGGGCTTAAGGACACATTCTTTGGGAAGGAAATAGGGAAATCGGCCATTGCGACATACAACGCCAACTTCTATATTGAGAAAGCCAGAGATTTCTGAATGTTGGCCAGTTCCTTTGGGCATTTCAACAATTACTCCATTGTGCAGTTCGTAGCGGTATTCGGAATTTTCAGGATACCACGCAATGAATTCGTCAAATGTTACTATTTTTGTTAAGGCTTGAACCATGTCGATAGCTCCTTTATTCTAGTTATATTTAATTTTAGGTTTTTTGAACTATTCCCGCAAAGCCTTGATGAATTCAGTAACTGCATCATATTGGTCAAAGTAAGTTACATATCTCACTAACAAAGCAATGTCTAACTCCGGCAACAACTCGCTGCGATCGACTTTTTCGTACTCCTCCCTCAAATAATAGATACTCAGCACTCCATCTTCCCAAAACCAAACTTCAGGTATCCCCAACCGTTTGTATAGTTGCAGTTTATCGATGCCGCCGCTGGTGAATACAACTTCGATCGCCAAATCAGGAATTGCCTTTTTAGTCTGCAAATTATACGACTCATCAGGCTCTTTTCTTGCCCCCAGTTCTTTACTACCCAAAGTCGGCCCGCCCTTGATATAAAATCGGATGCTCTTTTCTCTTAGGTATGCTTCTAACAAAACACTAAGGGTACTCTTTGTCTCTTCATGTTCGAGGCTAACTGTCATAATTTCTAAAATCCCATCTAAATAAGCAAATTTGATGCCGCCGACAGACTCAAAAGCGGCTTCGAGCGTTTCAAATTGCGACCAACTCACTTCTATGAGAGTTAGACAGCTATCGGTGACAGAGTTTTTGACTGCTGTTTGTGTCATGTTTTTTTCTTATCCTTTTTCTAGATTAAGCCTTTGATATCAATTCCGTTAGCATCGGAATGATATAAACGGAGGACACGGCAGTGCCGTTTCCCTACCACGATCAATTGTAGGGACACGGCACTGCCGTGTCCTCTATATCATTCCGGTGCAGCCGGAATTGATATGACTTTCTCAATTTTATTAATTTTTGTTCGATCGCGCGAGTCCGACACTCTCAAACTCCATCGGGATCGATGCCCTGATTTCTCAAGTATGCTGCTAGTCGATCGCCCCGCAAACGTTCCTGTTCCACCCGTTCCGCACCCCACAGCAACAAATTGCCATTCTCATCCCACCAGCGCAGCCAATAACCGCTTCTGTGAGATTTTTCACCTTCCCAAACCCCCAGAAATAATCCCATTGATTCGATCGAATAGCGATCGCCAGCATCCGGTTCTTGCAGTTCGTATTTTCCAGAAATCAATCTGTATACTTCCAATCTTCCCGATTTTGGCTCGAAAATTGCATAAACCGGAACTTGCAAAATTTCCTCGTAAAACCGCCACTTTCCGTAAGGATATGTTGGTTTTATGGAATATTCAGCCTCGCGATCGTCCGATAAAAATTCCATCACTACTGCCGGCACTTCTCCCTCCGCATTGGGAGTATAACTGCGGCGGATTTCTCCTGCTGCTGCTGGCAATACCGAGGTAACGTATACCCAATCCGGTGCTTTTACTACTGTTTTGTCATTGACTTTGGCGCACACTCCAAAGTTAGAAGCTATCAGCATTTCTGCTAGGATAAATCCTGCGAGATCCAAGGCTTCTCTGAGGGCTGCGGCTAAAAGTGGTTGGTCGATGTTTTCCACTGGATCGTCCGGTAATTGAAAGTCATCTGGTAACTTTTCCCAAGTTACAGTATATTGGGTTTTGATTTCGACCGGCTTTGATAATGTTTGCGTCATAGGTTTGATTTGTTTTAATGAAAAGGCTGTTTATAGCAGAAGGATGAAGGAAATTGCTATTATTCTAATGATACAATATTTTAGGGAGTATTCTCGGAACCTACAGGCTCTGTATTTTTTGCAGTTTGAGATGGTAAAATTGGCAGTTTTTGTTGTTTGTTCAAGTTGGGAAATCCACGCTCTATCGATTGATTTACCCCAGTTTTGTTGGCATTTGCTTGCTCGGAAAGGGGAGCTAAGGTTTGAGCGACTTTAACTTGCTGTCGCAGTTGTTCGGTGGAACCCAACAAGCCACCCAATCCGTTGATTAACCTGCGAATATTGTTGCGGAAAGCCGGATCTCCTGTAATTTCGTCTACGTCGGAAGTGATTTTCTGTACGTTCTGAAAAGTAGCGCGTGCGGAATCTAAAGTTTGCTGTAATAATAGCCAACTGGCGGGATTGTTTATGTTGTTAGATAAATCTCGCAAATTAGCAGAAGCTTGGGCCGCATTTGCTGATAAAATTTCTAAATTATTCAATAGTTGTCCTTGGTTAATTCGATTAATTGTCGGACTTAAACTGCTGACTGTTACACGAAGTTCTTGACTGGCTTGATTGATATTGTTCAAAGTTGAGACTAAACTGGCTCGGTTGGTTGCTACTAAGGAATTGAGTTGGTTAGCTGTTAAGGTAATTTGATTAGCGGCTTGAGTCACTGAATTAGCCGAAGTTATCGCAGCGGCAGTTACTTCTTTTGTGGAATTTTCTGCTGTTGCTGTAACTTTGCGAATATCGGTTGAAACTGCTGATAATTCTCCTTTAGCTGTTTCATTTAAACTCCCTATTTCTCCTCTGACGGATTGACTTAAATTTCCAATTTCTCCTCTGACGGATTGATTTAAAGTTCCTACCTCGCCTTTTACTGATTGATTCAAGTTGCTAAGCTCTCCTTTTACTGATTGATTCAATGTTTTTATTTCTGCTTTTGCAGTTAAGGTTAAATTAGATAAGTCTTGAGTGAGTTTAGCCGCACCTTTAGCCGTATTTGCTGTGTTTTCCGCAATCGATTTAATATTGCCGAATAGGGCGGGGTCTGTGTAGAAATTAGCTAGGCGGACTGTGGATCGAATCAGTTCGTCGATAGTGACTCCAGTTTGACCTTTTAAGCGCGAATTTTTGCAGATAATCTCAGGGGGACAGTCGGCACTAACGGGATTGGCGGTAAGTAACGATTCTGGCAAAATCGAGTTGGGGGTAATGTCGATCGAAGCTTCGCCAATTAAGCCGGATTTATTCGCTTCGATCGCCACATCCCGGGGAATCACTAAAGTACCGGGGGCAATCTCCAGCGTCACGTCTACGCCGTTGGAACCCGGTTTGAGGGCGGTAATTTTACCGACTGCAACCCCGCGATACCTGACGGGCGTGCCTATTTGCATTCCTTGGGCGCTGGCAAATTCTACGGCGAATTTGTAGCTGCGGTTGCCTAGCTGCACGCCCCGCAGCCAGAGCACTAAGCCCCCAAATAAACCGATTCCTACTAAAATTAAGAACCCGACAGAACCTTCTCTTACAGTTCGCGATCGCATATTACCTCCTTAGACAGTTGGCAGTTGGCAGTTGGCAGTTGGCAGTTGATAGTTGGCAGTTGATAGTTGTTAATTTTTGTCATATGTGTTGCCTATAGATTTTAGATAGGCGTTTAGCCGGGGCGACAGTTCATCAATAATTTGCTTGAGTGTTTCTACTTGTGTACTTGTTAGTAGTTGCCTAGTATAAGCCCGTCTCAACCAGTGCTTTGTTTCATATAAAGAACCTCGGGCGATTTTGATAAATCGCCGATGGTCCTGATAGCTACCTCGACCATCTCCTTCAGCAATATTAGCACCAATACTATCAGCAGAGCGAATAATTTGCTTGCCGACCGTATCTTTTGCGAGTGCGTCCCATTTTATAACAATATTCCAAATTTCATCAGCTAATTTTTCAGCTAATTTATAAACATCTAACTTCTGAAAGTTTGTTTGTGACATATACTATCTCCCAACAATACAAACAATTAACCACGGACAACTGACCACGGACAACTGACAACTGACAATTGACTATCCAATAACTTGAATCGGCCCAGTAACACTGCCGCTAAAAAATTGTCGGATCAGTAAATTATCTGTTGATGCAATATCGCTGACAGTTCCCTCCCACTGCAC
Source organism: Microcoleus pseudofavosus SVA1_A4 (assembly GCF_036700565.1). Lineage (NCBI taxonomy): Bacteria > Bacillati > Cyanobacteriota > Cyanophyceae > Oscillatoriales > Microcoleaceae > Microcoleus > Microcoleus pseudofavosus. Next base: position 4,294 of record NZ_JAUBPE010000019.1, on the reverse strand, counting down.
TTTGCCTCGATAGAGAAACACGATGCGATCGGCAGTGCGGCGGATGGTACTGTCTTGGTGAGTGACGATCGCATAAGTGCTGCAAACACCTTGGGCCGCCTGCAACTCGCGGATTAAATCTTCAATTACCGTCGAAGCGATCGGATCTAAACCCGCCGTCGGTTCGTCGTACAGCAAAACCTCTGGATTGTCCCTAGCATTATCGGGATTCGCCATGATGGCGCGGGCAAAACTTACCCGCTTCCGCATTCCCCCAGACAACTGCGCCGGATAGCGTTGGCCAATTCCCGGCAAACCCACCATCTCTAACTTCTCCTCCACCAATTCCCGAATCCGGCGGCGCGGCAGCTTAGAATGCTGGTACAGTAAAAAACCGACATTCTCCTCCACCGTCAGCGAATCAAACAAAGCCGCTTGCTGAAACACCATCCCAATCCCGATCGGATCTGCCACGTCGTCCACCCATCCGACCCTGCGCTGTCCCTGAACGAAAACCTCCCCGGCATCCGGGGCCAACAAACCCGCAATTATCCGCAAAATCGTAGATTTCCCCGTCCCGGAAGGGCCAATAATTGCCAGGGCCTCTCCCCGATAAATCCTCAGATCGACTCGATCGAGGATCGGGTTCTGGCCGAAGGACTTACTTACCCCCTTGAGTTCGATTAGTGGCTCAGCCATAGGATGTTATCAATAAATTATCAGTCCTCAGTCATCAGTCTAGCTAATGACTAATGACTCATGACTAATGATTAATGACTAATGACTTAAATTGACTGCCAGAATCAAAACTCTCTTGTATTGTAAATTTGTCAGCTCGAGCTGTTCCAATACCCTTAAGACTAATTAACCATGTCAATTAGTTCACTTCCTAAAGCCCTCCGCGTCTTGGCTAAAGCCAAGCAGGTTTTTGCCAGTTCCAGAAATCCTTACCCCCCTTCTTTGCGGAACGGGCGAGTTCACCAGTGGTTTAAGTGGTTAGCCCCCGGACTGTTGGTGAAACGGTGGCTGCTGATCAGTGCCAGCGGCGTGGTACTTGCCACTTTGGGTTTAGCGATTTGGACTGGGATGACTCCCATTTTTTTCCTGTTGCAATTGTTGAGAAATTTTTTGGCGTGGATTGCGGAAGTTGTTCCCAATTACGTGTCGGGGCCGATCGTGATTGCTGGCGGGATTTTGTTAATTCTGTGGGGGCAAACTCGCAGTTTGAACTCTATTACTCAAGTGCTGATGCCCGAAGGGAATGAGGAATTGGTCGATCGACTCCTCAACCACCGCAGGCTGCACCGCGGGCCGAAAATTGTGGCACTTGGGGGCGGTACGGGCCTTTCTAATTTGCTCAGAGGATTGAAGGATTACAGCGCTAAAATCACTGCTATTGTCACGGTGGCGGATGATGGGGGGTCTTCCGGGCGGCTGCGGCGGGAAATTGGGGTATTGCCGCCGGGAGACATTCGCAATTGTTTGGCGGCTTTGGCAGATGAGGAAAAGTTATTGACTGAGTTATTTCAATATCGCTTTCAGGCCGGTGACGGTTTGGTGGGTCACAGTTTTGGGAATTTGTTTTTGACGGCGATGAGCGATATTGCTGGAGATTTGGAACAGGCGATCGCCGCGAGTTCTAAAGTTTTAGCAGTTAGGGGAGAAGTGCTGCCGGCTACTCTGAGCGACGTGTCTTTGTGGGCAGAACTCGCTGACGGCCGGAGGATTGAGGGGGAGTCCAGCATTACAAAAGCTAACGGAAAAATCCTCAAAATAGGCTGTACTCCTGCTAATCCTCCGGCCTTACCTAGGGCTGTGGAAGGGCTTCGGGAAGCGGATTTTATTATTATTGGGCCAGGGAGTCTTTATACGAGTGTCATTCCGAATTTGTTGGTGCCGGAAATTGCTGATGCGATCGCCAACAGCGAAGTTCCGCGCATTTATGTGTGCAATATTATGACTCAGCCGGGGGAAACTGACGGATACAGTGTTGCAGACCACATTCGGGCGATCGACCGCGCTTGCGGCCGGCCGCTGTTCGATGCTGTAGTAGTTCAAGGAAAAGTCCCTTCTGCAAAGGCTTTGATCCGCTATTCTCAGGAGAATTCTTATCCGGTTGTGCTCGATCGAGAAGCCGTAACGCAATTGGGGCGGCGAATTGTCATTGCCAACGTCATGGATGAAGATAAAAATACGGGTTTAATTCGCCACAATTCTCAAAGGTTGGCGGGGATGTTGCTGCGTTGGTACGGCCGCGCCCAGAACATTTAAGCTGCTGACTGTTAACTGTTGACTGTTAACTGTTGACTGTTAACTGTTGACTGTTGACTGGACGGTGCAGACTAATGTTATTGGTTATTAGCAGCCCCAAGCGAGTAACTAATGACTAATGACTAATGACTAATGACTAATGACTAATGACTAATGACTAATATGATACTTTCTCTTCCAGATGCTGAAGCTACGCGCAAGTTGGGCGTGTCATTAGGTCGATCGCTCCCCGCTGGCACTGTAATCTTATTACAAGGAGATTTAGGTGCGGGCAAAACTACATTGGTTCAAGGTATCGCCGAAGGCTTGGGAATCTCAGACTCTATTGAAAGTCCTACTTTCACCCTAATTAACGAGTATTTTGCAGGACGAATTCCGCTTTATCATCTAGATTTGTATCGACTGGAACCCGAAGAAGCCGAAGCTTTGCACTTAGAAAGTTATTGGGACGGGTTAGAAAGGGATTTGGGAATTGTGGCGATCGAATGGGCGGAAAGATTGCAGTATAAACCCGAGAATTATTTGCAAATTTGTTTGAGTTATCTAGATAACGGGCGGCAAATTGAAGTAATTGGTAATGGCGACTTATTGGATTGGCAATTGGAAATTTGAGAAAAGGCGATCGGACTTAGATGTTGCACCATTCTCACTCAGCCTTTTCTGAACAGGCAAGATGCCTGTTCCACAAGAAGAAAATTCACTCTTTGTGGAACAGGCATCTTGCCTGTTAAGAGAGAATGGTGCAACATCTCAGCGCGAACTTACTGCGGACGGTTGACACGAATCAATTTACCTCTCAAAGTTTCTTCACCAGCAATAGCATCATTGATGCGTGTTGCCAACATTTCTACGTTCCGATTTTTGGTACAAACAATAATACCAGCGTGTTCTGGCTGTCGGTTGTGCAGTCCGATAAAATCAAACCGATTTAATGTCAAAACAGCTCTATCTTTGCTTATAGCAAATGCTAGCACCTCTGGATCGGGAATCCCAAGTCGGTAGTGCCCTGAAGGAAAGGATCAAGAGAATTAAACTGAATTCAAAGAAAGTAGGCGTTTAGAGTTGTAAATTAGCATTGTAATGATGCACAAAGCGCTGTCCGGGCAGCAATATGATTTTCTAATTTTTTAGAGAAGGCTAAGCTCTTTCTTACCAATCGAGACACTCGTTGTCGAATAGTACAGTTGAAGCGCTCGATATAGCTAGTAAAACCACTATCGAGAGTCTACACTCCGATGACGAATGCTTGGCAATACAGAATCATAAGCACTCCAATGGTCGGTATAAATTACTGCACACTGACGGTACACTGGTGGCATTGAATTCCATAAAGCTTGAGCCGATACTGCGCTACGATCTCCAATATGTACACCAACAATTTCCCTAGTCTGGGCATCCAATGCCAGCCAGACCCACTGCTGATTTCCTTTACTATCAACGAATGACCATAACTCATCCATCTGAACATTCAAGCGCTTTTTTTGCTTGGGAGTCACCTCCACTTGCTTCTTAACAGCAACGGCTTGGCTATTAACGTATCGCTGCACTGTATCTTCTGACACTTGTAGTACCCGAGCAATCCCCGCCTGAGAAATACGTTCAAGTAGCATCCGTGACATCAACTCTTTTTGTTCTTTTGTAATAGGTTTCCATGCCGGATTTAAAACAAATTGACGACCACATTCTCGGCATTTATAATGAAAGTTTATGATGCCGAGTTTGACCGTTTCGACTAACTTCTTCCGAACCACAATTAGGGCAACAATTAATTTCTAATTTCATATCACGCTATGGCAAACACTTCTCTAATCATAACGTACTCTGATCCTTTCCTTCAGGGCACTACCCCCAAGTCCTGCTTTTCCTGCTTCCTGAACAGTCAGGACATTGTGACCAAAAGCGCGCAGCAATTGGACGACTGGCAAAGGAAATTGTTCGTCTGCATACAAATTCAGCATGACTCAGGCGGGAGCATCCCGGTTTTGCAAAAGCCTCAAATAGCCAAGAGGTCGTTGAGGTAAGCACAACGAAGTTTTAGCATTTG
>NZ_JAUBPE010000205.1:0-1020 GCF_036700565.1 Microcoleus pseudofavosus SVA1_A4 | reverse complement strand
CAAAAAAGCGAGACAGGCGTTCAAGCTGCGGATGCAAAAGTAGAACCGCCCGACAGCTCGACTCCATCCCTCAGCGATCAATTCGTACAAAACGCAACAGAAATAGGTGAAAAAATTTCATTAGAATCAACAATCCCAGCTAGCAACAGCGCTAGCGCTACTGCTAAAAAAATCACTGTGACAGCCCAAAATCTTACTCAGGACACCCAACTTGCAGCAACACTGGCAAAAATTTACAGCCTAGCTGAAGAAGAAGCAAATGCGGAAGGCATTGCATTAGAAGACGGCGTAGATTTTGGACAAGCCAAACTTTATGTAACAAATTTTGACTCCTCTACCGCTGTCAGCTTAAAAACTAAGGAAGGCGAGGAACTGTTTTCAGCAGTACAGGATAAAACTGGAGAATGGGAAGTTACAAACGACTTCCTGAAACCTGAAGAAAAAGAAGAACTCGACCGTTTAAAGATTTTTCAACAAGCTCTCAACCAAGAACGTCTAGCTGAAATGGTAAAGAGAAGCGGTCAGGATGAAGTGAGCTTTACCGATTCCCAGGGCTCGCGCCTCGACTTTGAAGTCGAATTCAGCGATAAATCCAAGTCGAAGGGTACTGTCAAAGGCTTTAACTCTCACAGCGAGATAGTTTTTGAGGCTAGCCTCCAAAAAGGTAATCTTGAGGTACTTTTGTGCGACATTCCACCAGAAGTAGTAGAAAATCTCCTATCCCAACAGCAACTTGCTCAAAACCATAACTCCAACAAGCAGGAAGCGAGAAAAACTGAGACCGAGATGGAAATTTGAAATAACTTATTTCACTTGCACCCTCCATTTGGAGGGGGTCACTCTCACTGTATAAAATCACCTTTTTTGGCGATTTTGCAGGGATTAGATGCAACTTAAATTAGCATTAAAGCACTAATTTTATCGAGATAGTGACATGGCTACTTACTTAGGGCTTGCTGAATAAGTTAGAAAAAATCGCGATCGCGTAGCTAACCGCAGACATCGCACTTGATGGGCAAT
>NZ_JAUBPE010000018.1:0-97853 GCF_036700565.1 Microcoleus pseudofavosus SVA1_A4 | reverse complement strand
TGTTAAATGCCTCGCATAAAGTTGGTCAATAGCCTTCATAGCCTTGATTTCGCCTCTCGACAATTAATCCACCCTGCTTATTAAGGGGGGCTAGGGGGGATCGGATTCTATGCAGCCTCATAAAAAATTGGTATTAGAAAATATCGAATCTTGCCTTCAAATCACCAAATCTGTAATTAACGGCAAATGATCCGAACCGACATTGCGGCCAGTATGAATCTTCAAAACACCAATTTCTTTGCTGACTAGGAAATGATCGATCGGAATGTACAGCAGCGGCATAAAAGTCGGCCAAGTCGGTAAAATGCCTCTTCCCGATCGCGCATTTCGCAGTTTTCCTGTTTTTACCATATTTTTGTAGAACGGCGACCACATTGTGGTATTGAAATCCCCAACCACAACCAGCGGATTTTTGACTTGGGCTGCATACTCGCCGATGGCTGCTAGCTGTTGGTTGCGATCGATAAAACTGTGCTGTTTGACCGGCACAGTCGGATGAACAAGAATCATAGAAATGACTTTACCTTGAAATTTAACATCCGCTAACAGACTCTTTCTTTGGCTTGAAAAGGCTTTAACAGAAGCATTTTCTAAAGGCAGCTTGCTGTATATTGCACTGCCAAATCTATCAGATTCTTGCTGTTGGCAAGAGTAAGGAAATATTTCGCTTAAAACGGCTAACTCCTTCGCCCAAACTGTGCTGACTTCGACAAAAACCGCGATATCGGGTTGTTCTGCTTTTACCAGCGATATCACCTCAGAATATCGCCGGTTATTCGTTAAAACATTTGAATGCAAAATCCGCAGGTTTTGTCCGGGAGTTGCTCCGGCAAAGGCGGGCGCTGGAAAATACCAAGGAACAATTTCCGCCAAATTAATGATAATGCAAAATGCGCTCACCAGCCACCATATTTTTTTTGACCGCGCCAAAGCGAAGAATATCAAAGTAGATAAACCAACCAGCAGATATTGTAGTTTAAAATGAGAACTCAATTCAAAAAATAGGTTAAATTCTCCCAAATAACCGACAATTGACAAGATTGCATCTACAATTGCTGCGATAATAAACCATTTTAAAATTACGTTTTTAAAGCTAATAATTTTGTTGTTTTCGCTGTGCAGCACCGCCCATTTAAGCTTTATTTTGAGGTCGTTGGTAATCGGCAATTTATCAATTTTTCTTACCAATTGTTCGGGCGGTTCCAACACTCGCCGCTTTTGATAAAATCTCACCAACAAGCTATCTACCAAAAAATAACTGAAATAATTGGCCACAAATCCTGCAAATACCAACACACCTAAACCGATCGGCATACTCAAGGAACCGCCTACTTTGAGCAAACCCGACCAAGCGGCTGCGTCACCTGTTTTACCTGTAGATTTTATGGCGATAAATAGCATTAAAGCAGGCAATCCCACGGTAATTGTGTTTCTGATGATAGAGTCCATTATACAATTTTAGATTTTAGATTTTAGATTGGGAATGAATGATGCAGTTTGTATAGTCATCACTACGGACTGGTTGGCTTAATAACGGCTTGACCAAATAGAGAGACTCCTTAATTTTCATAGATTTCTAACGGTAAGTCGTCGGGATCTCTGAAAAATGTAAACCGTTTTTCTGTAATCTCGTCAAGGCGAATTTCTTCTACTTCTACTTGTTGAGATTTTAAGTAAGTAACTGATGCTTCTATGTCTTCAACTGCAAAAGCTAAATGTCTCAAACCGCAAGCTTCTGGATTGTTAACTCTTTCTGGAGGATGGGTAAATGAGAAAAGCTCGATTGTGTCACCGTTTCCTACTCGCAAATCTAGTTTGTAAGAATTCCTCTCGGTTCTGAAAGTTTCTTTGATAATGGAACATCCTAAGACTTCTACATAAAATTTCTTCGACGCTTCGTAATCCGAGCAAATAATCGCCACATGATGTATTGCTTTTATTTTCATCTTAAAAAAGTTAGTTAGTTGCGTTTGTCTGAGATGTTGCACCATCCTCAATAAGCTTTTTATGAACAGGCAAGATGCCTGTTCCACAAAGAGTGAATTTTCTTGTGGAACAGGCATCTTGCCTGTTCAGCGAGAATGGTGCAAGATGTGAGGTTTTTCCAAATGCACAGCACGCTATTGACAATTATATTTGACGATCGCAGACTCTGCCACCAACCCTGCTAAATTCAGGGCGATCGACCTTTATTTTCCCCCGCCGAAATCTTAGTCGGAAAATTTCTGCAAAAAAAGCACCCTACTTTGATAAAATGAGAGTTTTGCAGTCAATCACCCAATTTGCATCTCAGGAGACAAGCACTATGGCCCGTATGTATTACGACACCGACGCGAACCTAGACCTCTTAGCCAACAAAACAATTGCTATCATCGGCTACGGTTCCCAAGGACACGCCCACGCCCTCAACCTCAAAGACAGCGGCATGAATGTCGTTGTCGGTTTGTATCCCGGTAGCAAGTCTGCCGCCAAAGCAACCGAGGCGGGTTTAACCGTTCACCCGGTAGACAAAGCAGCAGCCGCCGCTGACTTCATCATGATTTTATTGCCCGATGAAGTTCAAAAAACTATTTACAAAGAACAAATCGAACCTAACCTTTCAGCAGGAAATGTTTTAGCATTTGCTCACGGTTTTAACATTCACTTCGGCCAAGTTGTCCCCCCAGCCGACGTAGACGTAGTAATGGTAGCCCCCAAAGGCCCCGGACACTTGGTGCGGCGGACTTACGAACAAGGGGAAGGCGTTCCGAGTTTGTTTGCAGTATATCAAGATGCTTCCGGTCAAGCGCGCGATCGGGCAATGGCCTATGCTAAAGGTATCGGCGGCACCAGAGCCGGCATCCTGGAAACCACTTTCCGCGAAGAAACAGAAACGGATCTTTTTGGCGAACAAGTAGTTTTGTGCGGCGGTTTGAGCGCATTAATTAAAGCTGGATTTGAAACTTTAGTTGACGCCGGATACCAACCGGAATTAGCTTATTTTGAATGTTTGCACGAAGTTAAACTTATCGTTGACTTAGTAGTAGAAGGAGGCCTCGCCAAAATGCGCGACAGCATCTCCAATACCGCAGAATACGGCGATTTAACTCGCGGCCCCCGCATCGTCACGGATCAAACCCGCGCCGAAATGCGGAAAATTCTCAGCGAAATTCAATCCGGCCAATTTGCCCGCGAATTCGTTCTGGAAAACCAAGCAGGCAAACCGGGATTTACCTCAATGCGCCGTCAGGAAGCAGAACATCCTATTGAAGAAGTTGGTAAAGATTTGCGAGCTATGTTTAGCTGGTTGAAAAAGCACGCTTAATCAATTTTAGATTTTAGATTTTAGATTTTAGATGGGAGGACAAATCTAAAACAGTCCTGGAGGCAAAACCTAATTATGTAGGGTGCGCGGTGCGCACCTTACCGCTTGGACGAAAATGTCAAATCTCAAGTTTAATCGATTACAGATTAGAGAGTGGATAAAAAATCTCTAATCTAAAATCCAAAATCTCAAATCGTAATGTTGGGCGAAGCGAAGCGTAGGGTTCGCTTCGCTTAACCCAACCTACAATAAAATGGCTAGGTATTGTTAGAGAAACCGGGTTTCTCGTTAGTAGATCAAAACTATCTACTGGGACTAGGGCTTTTTTCCAAGTTCTCAATCTCCTTATCCCTTTGCTTGTTTGAATCTTTCGGCTTCACCCACGATGGCCACAACCCGACGAAGAACTTTCGACTTGCTACGCTAGTATCTCTTACAGGTTTGGGGAGAAAAGTTAAACTGTCACCGTAAAGGGTAAACAGCGCTATAAACAGCAGCAACAGCGGGATAAAATTTTTTTTAGGCATCGCAGTTTGGAAGTAGAGTTTGTGAAAGCGCTTTGTTATATTTTGCCCTTGCACGGACAAAATATATCAGCAACAGCTCAAGAAAAATAGAGCCCTGGGCGAAGCGGGTGCGCATAGAAAAGGAAAGGCTGTTAAGTGGGTAAGCGCAAATAACTTATAGCACCCTACAAACTCAACCAGTACGCATTGTGCACCCTACAAACTTAATCATATCGTTTCCGGTTGCACCGGAATTATATAGAGGACACGGCAGTGCCGTGTCCCTACCGCGATTAATTGTAGGGACACGGCACTGCCGTGTCCTGCTGTGGGTAATATTACAATACGGTTCAGTTAAGGAAAATTGTAGCGAAAAAGTTGGGCGGAGTGAAACGGAGGGTTCGTTCCAAGGACCCAACCTACCCACTGCGCACGATCGGTTTTTTTAGCACTAACTGAACCGTATTGGGTAATATTAATTCCGATGCTACCGGATTTGATATCATTAGCTAATGACTAATGACTAATAACTACTGACTACTTATTCCTTTGAATGAAAGTTTGCACGACTGCATTAGTTTCCGGGGAAATTTCTGTTACCAGCCGCACCGGGATTGCCGGTGTTGAAGCAAATTGCGCGTATTCGGGCGTAAGAAAAACTGCATATTTGTCAGCTTCAGCAGTCAGTTGAGCGGCCGTGGCCAAACTTACAGCTTTAATATAATTGCGTATGCTAACAGCTTGGTCGCCAACAACTTCATCGCCGGTAATTACTGTGCTCGGCCTGCCAAGTTGGTCTAAAGTTGTGCTCGGATCTTTGACGCTTAAGTGGGTTCCTCCTACAAAACCGACTAGCCATTTGGGAGATGGAATTTGCGGGAAGCGGGCAATTTGTTCGACTAAGGCGGGAGTTGTTTTGTCGGCAGAAGATGCTACTATTAATGTGGGAATCTTAATTTTACTTAAGCCAGTTTCTCCAAATAATAATGATGTTGTCGGGTTCATGGCGATCGCCCTTTTAATCCTTTCATCCCGCAATTGATACCGTTCTTCGGGCAATCCGGCCGCCGCGCACTGAATGCCTTCGCCCAAGCTGAACCCAATCAAATCCCCCTGACACCTTTGTTTGAGTCCGCTCAATTGCAGTTCGGCACCGGCCAAGGACAAGGCTGTGGCGCCGCCGAAGGAATAGCCAACAATCACCGATCGGTCGAGCGCGATTTTCCCCTGCAAATTATCATCAGTTTGGTTCAATTTTGCCAGTTCGTCGAGCACAAAACTGATGTCTTTGGGACGGTCTAAAAACTCTTGAGGAGCTAGCAACCGAGATTTACCCGCGATCGCAGTATTGGTGTTCGTCTCGTTGCTTCCCGGATGTTCTAAAGCAGCTACCACATAGCCGTAAGACGCCAAATGCTCGGCTAAATAGCGCAAATCCGTGCGCACGGAACCCAAACCGTGAGAAAAGACGATCGTCGGTTTGTCGGCTGTCGCAGCTTCCGACCAGTAGACATCAACCGGAATGCGCCGATTGCGGGCGCTATCGTTCAAATCTAGCTTTAGTACCCGCACCGAATTAGGGCCGGGCTGGCTCGCGTCGAAAGGCAGGTTCAGAGTCGGTTTAGACGCTGCTAACTGAGGTGCGATCGCCGCCATAAACCGCTGAGTTTGCCAAAAACCAGCGTTCAAATTTCCCAAAACGGAGAAAGCTCGATCGAGATCCACCACTAACCGCGAGCTCGGATAAGATTCAATGAAACTCAATACCGATAAGCCTTCCGGCGCGTTCGCCCCCAGCACCAAAGCCGCTCGCAGCGCTTCCACACCCGCACCGTCGCGCCTGGGTATGACTGTAGTCAAATCCGTCATAATCGCAGTACCGATCCGAGTATTTAGCAAGTTGCTCAAGCCGACTACATTTAGGGGAATTTTCGCTTGGAGTGCTCCAAAGATTTGACTCCGCTGTTCGGAGGATAGCAGATTGGCGTAAGCTTGCAGTTTTTCGGGGACTTTGCCGGTTTTTGCGAGTTCGCGCAAATCCGCAACGGATATTGACGATTCTAAAATACCTTTGCGGACAACAACCGTTTCCGCAGCTTTGACAGGGGATGTCACGCCGCCGAAAGTGCCGATCGCGATCGCGCTGCAAACACTCGCCACTGAGGAAAACCATCTAAAATTTGGTCTAATGCTCATTTTTATCTTATTCAACTAGACGGATACATCACCATATTCTCAGAATTCTCCCAAATAGCGAGAATTTGTCCTAGATACCGAGAAATTGTCTTGCGGTGCGATCGAAATTAGTTTGGAAAAGTGCGTGCGATCGTCCGGGCTTTAGGCGGGTTGTTTTTGAATGCTTAAACCGCAGAGGGCGCAGAGAAAGAGAAGAGAGAGATCGATAGTGTCGGTACCAACGGATTTGATATTAACCGGCAGCCCGAAAAGTACAAACTTCGGGAGTTAGTTATCTCATGGACGGTTGCATCGGATGGATGAGGATTAAATCTTAACCGCAGATGAATGCAGGTTCATCGCATCATCGGCGGCTAAAATTTTTCTCAAGGTACAGGAAAATAAACAACCAGCATCGAAATATCAGGGTGAGTCCGGGCGATCGCTTCCGGTTCTTTGAGAGTTCCCGGTTGTTCCCACAAATTCTGTTGTTGAGAAATTGTTGTTAAAATCAGCAAATCGTGTTCTAACAACTGCTGCGAAACTAGCTTGATAAAATTTCCCCGCACCCGATTTACCGGTATCTCAGAAAGAATTTCCACCTCCGCCGCAGTTTTGTTGCTTTTTTCCCGTTTTGTTGTCACCAACACCACTTGCAAAGTCGCCTTGAGTTCCTCGGCCAAACTCTTAGCAATATCCACGGTTTCCTGAAATCCAAACCGAGTCAACTCGCCCTCAGTTACCGCCAAAATAACTCTGGCTGTATTCTGGAGAGGATCGGGAAATCGAGCAATCAGTACGGGTACGGGCGATCGCCTTACCACATTGTCAATGATGCTGCCAAAAAAATTGTCGCGAGTCGTGGAAAATCCCTTCCAACCGCAAACTATTAAACTAGCCTCGCGTTCGGTTGCACTCCGCAGAATTCCGCGATCGATCGCATCATCTATCCTCGCGATCGGTTCCACCGCACAAGCAGCAGAATGGGCCACAGTTTCCGCCGCCGTCAAAAGTTGAGTTTGCTGCATTTTCTCCGAGGGCGAAATTGCTTCGCCGCGATCGGACAAAATATGCAGCGGCAGCAAAGTTCCCTGAGATGTTTTTGCTAAAATCAAAGCCAAACGCAGCAAATTATCTTCCGTATTCGGATTAGCAACAGGTACTAAAACTCGCTTTCCCCATGAATTTTTCCCCGAAGTAGCAGCCGGCAAACTCGACTCCGGCTGCTGCATTTCTTGACCCCACCGAGATACAATCCAAGGAGAAGCGACGCAAGTTACTAAAATCATGGCAATGATGCCGTTCACCGTTACGCGATCGACCAATTTAATGTCAAAAGCAACCGTAATCGCCGCCAAAGTAGAAGCGGCTTGAGCAACAGACAGACCGAACATTACCATAATGTTCGGAAACTCAAAACCAAATAATTTCCCAGGTAGCCAAGCTGCCAAAAACTTGCTCGCCACCTCTGCTAAAATCATCACCGCCGCCACCAACAAAGACTGCGGCTGCTTCACCAAAATTAGCGGGTCAATTAACATCCCCACAGAAATCAGAAAAAATGGCACAAACAGCGTGTTGCCAATAAACTCAATCCGATTCATCAGCGGACTCATTTTGGGAATAATTTGAGTAATGGCAATTCCCGATAGAAACGCACCAATAATTGCCTCAATCTCAATTAGTTCTGCTGCGTAAGAAACTAAAAATAGGGTAGCCAATACAAATATAAACTCGGCATTTTCGTCATGTCCGAATTTCTTAAAAAACCAGCGACCGATTTTGGGAACTCCCCACAAAGTACCAAAAGTGTAGATAGCAAGAGATGGAATTAGAAACAGCCAAAAATCGAGAGTGAGATTTCCTTTGAAAGCTTTGACAACAATTGCCAGCACCAACAGTCCCAACACATTCGTAATTAAAGTCCCGCCCAAAGTCGCAGTAATAGTCTGAGTTCGCATCAATCCCAATTTTGTGAGAATTGGCAGCGCTAAAAGCGTGTGCGTAGCGAAACAAGAAGCGACTAAAATTGCAGCCAGCCAGCTATATCCCAACAGCAGCATCGCTGCCATCCCCAATATCATCGGTAGCGAAAAAGTAGCCAGCCCAAATATGACAGCTTTGTCTGCATTGAGTTTGAGGTCGTCGAGGCTAGTTTCCAGTCCCGCTAGGAACATCAAAAACAGCAATCCTACAGTACCTAACAAAACAATAGTAGCGTCCCGTTGCAGCAAATTGAGACCGTTGGGCCCGACAATTACGCCAGCAATAATTAAACCGACTATTCCGGGCAGCCGCAAGCGCTCAAATAACAGCGGCGCGAGTAGCATGATTGCTAAAAGAAGCAGAAAAACGGGAACGGGAGCGGTAATCGGGCCCGAAGTTAACATAAATTTCACCCTAAATATTGGCAGCGAACTGCTACCATATTTAAAATAAAATAATCAAAATATCTATCAATCTAAAGAGGTATTATCAAAATTTTACGGCGTAATTCTTAATAAGTAGGACTGGGCGGGAGAAACCCGGTTTCTTGGTAAAACATGGGTTTGATGACGAAAAATTTATGAAAAAAACCGGGTTTCTAGTTCCGCGCGTACAAGTCCTGATTGGGAATAATACCCAGAAAAAAGGGAAACGTCCTTTTATCCCTTGCTCTTCTCTATTTAAAATCTAAAACTGGGAAAGGTTTCGCCGCTTCCATCTGCGCCGCTAAAGCAATTAAAGTTGCTTCCGCCGCCGGTCGCCCGATAATTTGAATTCCCACGGGCACACCGTTGTTATCTAAAATAGCAGGAAGTGCGATCGCAGGCAAACCGCTAGCATTAAACGGCGGACAAGGAGCAATCCAATTAATGATCCGCTGCAAAGTTTCTTCAAAACTCAAATCCGCCCACTCCCCAACCCGGATTGGCGAGTGCATATAAGTCGGCAAAACTAACACATCAAATTTTTCAAAGAATCCCACAATCCGCCGTGAAATAACCTGCATTTGATTCACCGCCCGCAAATATTCCCCAGACGAAATAGTTCTTTCTAACAGCCAGCGATTCATCGGTTCCAAGGCAGGGCTTGGAATACCGCTTGCAGCCGCCCCAGACTGCCAAATTGCGGTAAACGGTTCGATTAAACCCGTAAAATCTGGGCATCCAGGTTCGACATCGTGACCCAAATCTGTCAGTAACTTGACTGTTTCGAGTACCGCTTGCTGACAGATAGCCGCAGCCTCGCCCACAGGGGAAATAGTGGTAGAAAACGCAATTCGCAGTTTGCCCGACTTTTGACGGGAAGCCTCTAAAAACGTCGGATTTGAATCGGGTAGCCAGTACGGATCGCCTGTTGTGTAGCCTGACATCACATCCAAAAGTGCGGCGGCGTCAGCTACAGTGCGCGCCAGTGGGCCGTTTGCAGAAATGCCGCTGAGGTAATCTCCGACAGGTGCCCAGGAAACTCGCCCCCGCGATGGTTTAATGCCTACTAAACCGCAGCAGGAAGCCGGGCCTCGGATCGAACCGCCGCCGTCTGAACCTTGGGCGATCGCGCACAAACCCGCCGCTACAGCGGCCGCTGAGCCTCCGCTGGAACCTCCCGGCGTATAGTCTAAATTCCAGGGATTGCGCGCGGGCGGGAAACCTTCTGGTTCGGTGTAAGGCAATGAGCCAATTTGAGAGGTGGCTGTTTTGCCCAGAATGTTAAATCCCGCTGCTTTGATCCGCCATACTACTGACTCGTCGTAGGCAGATATGTTACCCAGCAAAGCCTGAGTACCGTAGGTGCAGGGAATGCCTGTAACTGGTGTCAAGTCTTTAATGGCGATCGGCACTCCGAAAAAAGGTGGCAATTCCTGTGACTTGTTTAACCCAGCTAGTTGCTCGGTTTGAGATTTAGCCAGGGCGATCGCCCGATCGGCCGTTACAGTAAAATAACTGCCAAGCTCAGGGTTTAATCGTTCGATCCGTTCCAAGTACAGATTGGCAATTTCTAAAGGCGACACTTCCAGAGCGCGGATCGACTCCGCCAAGTCCAAAGCTGAAGTAAAAGCCCGATCGACAGAATTCATCGGTTTAAGTCCTTAATAGTTGGCTAAAGTATCAATTTATACTGCTTACTTGCGGAAAACTCTTTCCCTTAAAAAAATTCTCCAAAAATGTGGAAAATCCATATTCGATCCTATATCGAGAGCGCTCGCATCCTCCAATTGGCAGAATATTTCCTTAGTAGTGCAGCAGTATGACCCCCTCTTGGGATAGACTGAGTAGAACAGTTAAGCTTTTGTGCAAGAAACGCACTTCGGGCGATCGGCATTGCCCAACTTCCACAAATCATCTGTTCGAGTCAGCCTTCTCACCAACTTCAGGTAGCGCATATGACACAACAGCATCCGCCAGCTCCTCGCCCGCCCCTACCCGGTGCTCCCCCACCGCCAGGAATGCCCCGTCCTCCTGCTCCAGGGATGCCCCCCAGAGCAGCAGGAATGCCGCCAGCACCGCCGCCCGCACCAGCACCGCCGCCCGCACCAGCACCGCCGCCCGCAGCCGCGCCCCAGTCGATCGCCACACCTAAAAACCCGAGCTCTAGCAGCGGCGCAGTTCCGACTTTGAAAGAGCTAGTAATCCGAGCCAAAGAAGAAGGAGTATCCGACCTTCACCTCGGAGTAAACGAATTCCCCCGCTTCCGCACCCGGGGCGAGATTGCCGACATCGGCTATCCACCGACGGATTTAGATACGTTTTTTGGTTGGCTGCGCGAGTGCATGAGCGATGAAGAAATAGAAATTTTCCAAAAAACCCTAGACTTTGACGGCGCTTTCGACTTCGGCTTCGTCCGCATCCGGATCAGTTGCATGGACTCCTTGGCCGGCCCGGCGATGGTGCTGCGGCTAATTCCTGCCAAAATCCTGACAATGGAGGAATTGAAGCTGCCGGATGTCTTTAAGAAAATATGCGGCTACCACAAAGGGCTGATTTTGGTAACGGGCCCGACAGGTTCGGGCAAGTCTACCACCTTGGCGGCGATGATCGACTACATCAACAAGAATAAAGCCTACAACATCATCACGATCGAAGACCCAGTAGAATTCGTACACGAAAGCAAAAAATCCTTGATCAAGCACCGGGAAGTCGGCAGGCACACCCTCAAGTTTATCAGCGCTCTCAAAGGCGCTTTGCGACAAGACCCGGATATGCTGCTAGTAGGAGAAATTCGGGACAGAGAGACGGTGGAAATCGCCCTCAAAGCCTCTCAAACCGGTCACTTAGTTGCAGGAACCCTGCACACCAACAGTGCGGTTAAGACCCTGAACCGGATTCTTGATATGTTCGGGGCGGAAGAACAGGATGCCATACGGGTTTCAATTTCCGAATCCCTAGTGGCGATTATTGCTCAACTGCTGTGCAAAACCACAGACGGGAAGCGGGCTGCTTTCCACGACGTTATGATCAATACCGACGTGGTTAAGGAATACATTCTCAAGGGCCAGAATGAGGAAATCAATCAAATCATGATCAAAGATACTTATGAAGGCATGACGACGATGAATAAGTCGCTCTACGGTCTTTATCAAGAAGGTCGGATTACTGAAGAACTTTGTGTAGAGAACTCGCCGTTCCCGAACGAAATGGCTCAGATGCTCCGAGGTCGAGTCTAAAGGTCGATTGTTAACAGTTAGCAGTTAAAAGTTAACTGTTAACTGCTAACTGTTATTGGTGTACTTAATTGAAAGTCGATCGCCCGATATTGCCGGAATTTTTCAAAGGCATTGCGCTGTTTACACCAGGGGGAGACTTAATCTATTGCATAGACTCCCGCAAGCAAACTCGGTGGCACTTGCAGTTGTGCGTAGCTCTACAGGAGATACTGGGCTTGTCGGAACCGCCGCATTTTTTGATACCTTGCTACACGGCAACCGTTGACTGCTGGCTCGATCCGAGTGTTCGGCAGTTGCGAGTTGCTGCCGAAGCATACCCCCCGGTGCTGCGACATCAAACGCTGCTAAATGCCATTTTTGGGACTGGCGACTTGGTTTGGCACCCCCGGAGTGAAGAAATGTGCGAACCGATGGCAATCGCAACTTATCACGAACAATTCCCCGAACTTTGGGAAAATCACGACTTAGTTGTACAGTATCCGAGCGAGGTTGGGCGATCGGACTTTCGCAGTTCGATCGTACCTCCCTCCCGCTTCCGGCAATCGCAGCCGATGCCGCCAACCAAACCAACAGCACTAACCCCACCGCCACAAACTCGAGGGTACGTTTTGCGGCTGTTTGTTTCCGGCAGCAACCCCAGCACCGAACGCACCCTCGAAACTTTACACCAATTGTTGGAGCAATGCCTCGATCGTCCCTACACTTTGAAAGTAATTGATGTCTTGAAACATCCCGAACAAGCTGAGGCAGATCAGATTTCAGCAACTCCTACGTTGATTAAAATCTGGCCGAAACCCGTGCGGCGAATAGTCGGCGAATTGAACGATGATGAAAAAATAGTGCGGCTGCTGAGCAATTCGGAATTTTAGATTTTAGCCATAATTTAATACTGGCGATTAGCAAAAAAGTCGATGCTTCATATCAAATCCGGTGGTATCGGAATTAATATTACCCACAGTCAGGACACAGCAGTGCTGTGTCCCTACAGCCGTTTCCCTACAATTAATCCGGCGATAGTTACATATCTGGCGATCGCAATCAATTATTTTGCAGTAGGGAAACGGCATTGCCGTGTCCTCTGTTGTTGACGGTGCAACCGGAATTGATATCAATCAGGAAGACAAACATCAGGAGCGCACAAACCTGCGAAATCCAAAGTTGTGACTGTCAGCGTATCCAACTCAACTCGCCGAATCGCATGATTGTTCGTATCAGCAACAAACAAGTGAGACCCGATCGCGCTCAAGCCCGAAGGCTCAAAAAATCGAGCATTAACACCTTTAGCATCAACCAAACCTGCTGTACCATCTCCAATCATCGTTCTGCACGTACCGCCCCGGTGGTCGATCCGCTTAATTTTGTGATTGTAAGTATCAGCAACCCAGAGATAATTTTGAGCATATTCAACACCCAAACAGTGCTGCAACCTTACCTCATCAGCGCGACCATCTTTATCCCCAAAACCAAACAATTCACCGCTACCGCAGACAGTGCGCACCTTCGGGTCTTCATCGATACCAACAGCGCGAATCGAACTAATTTCGCTGTCAGCAACAAACAACTCCGATCGATCCGTAGACAGGCCGCTGGGCTGAGAAAAAGCAGATTCTGCCAGATTCCCGTCAACACAGGATTCTCGGCCAATACCTGCATAAGTGCCGATCGTACCAGTATCTAACTGCATTTCCCAAATTTGGTGCGAACCCGCCATTGCAATAAAAAGTCTATTTCCAACTCTTTCTAAATCCCAAGGCGAATTCAATTGCGTTTCTAAACCCTTGCCGCTGCGGGGTGCAATTTCGTGACTTTGTTCACCGGTACCCGCAACAGTTTCCACCCGTTGAGTCGTAAAATCAATCTTTCGGAGAGCGTGATTTTCCGTATCAGCAACATAGAGAATTTGACTTTCTGTATCAAAAGCCATACCTTGAGGTGAAAAAAACTCAGCTTCTTCAAAGTCCCCATCAGTTAAACCCGGTTTGCCCGTACCGATGACGTGCAGCACCTCACCTTCGATCGTGCTGACAACAATCCTATTGTGTCCAGAATCCGCAATAAACAAGCAAGAACCGACTAAGCTTTGGATGACTGAATTAGCAGGCCCCGGCAATACAGTTTCATCTACAGATTCATTGTCCTCAGTCATTTCGCCCAAAAGAGCTTCATGTTGGTGAAGGTGTTTTGCCTCCGTTGCAGTGATAGCAAATGCCAGCACTTTTCCGGGAAAAGCCAATGGTGTTGATAAGGGTTTGCGCTGTTTTTCTAAGCTAAAACGAAGTTCTTTAAAGGCGATCGCATTTTTATCTTTGTATTCAGCAACTAACTTGCCAACTAACTCGTCAAGTGCTTCTCTATTGCCCTCGCCGGAAACAAAACCTACGACATAACTTTCAGGATCGATCACCATTAAAGTCGGCCAAGCACGAACTGCGTAGCTTTGCCAAACTTTCATGCCGCTGTCAACGATTACGGGATGTTCGATATCGTAGCGGAGGATAGCTTGGCGGATGTTTTCTACTTCTTTTTCGTTTTCAAATTTGGCCGAGTGAACGCCGATAACCGTGAGGGAATCTTTATATTTTTGTTCGAGGTATTTTAAGTCTGGGAGGACGTGCAAACAGTTGATGCAGCAGTACGTCCAGAAGTCGAGGAGGACGACGCGCCCTTTTAAGGATTCAATGGATAAAGGTTTCTCGGTGTTCAACCAGGGGTAGTTTCCGGGAAATTCTGGTGCTCTGACGCGAGGCATGGCATCTCCTGGGTAGGACGTGAATGATTTTTTTTACTTCTTTAATTTAGCGGGAAGTTCGGCAGGATGGGGAAAAGGGGAGGTTAAACGAGCGTTTGCGGTACAGGTCGGAGTGCCTGTACCACAAGAGGGGGCGAGGGGTGCGATCGAATCTCACTGTCCTTGTTGCGTATAAATACTCAAAAAATCCCTCTTCCTCTAAAATCTAAAAACTTTATCGAAGGTGATTGACATTTCTGGCTGGCAAGCTTAAGCTATATCTAGGAACTTTAGCTAAGGTTATGAGAAATCACCCAATGTCCAAAACTATCTATGATGTCATCCAGCGTTTTGAGGTAGAAAAAGGCGTACCCCGCCTGATTTCAACCAATATTCAAGTGATTGAAGGTGGCGAAGATTTGATGTCTTTAGCTGCAAATTTACTCAAGCAACTGGGCTTCTATGACAAGTTTGACGAAAAGCGCACATCTCAATATATAGGGTACAGACTTAAAAACCCGAGGAAAGGAGATAAGCGCTATCAACTTGTTTTAGCTCAGCGGAAAGAGGGTTTATGTATTTCCATTCCCCAAGACAGATTAGAACCATATCTCCTCAACATGAAGTCTCATGTAGTCATCCAAGAACAAGTGGTTAGAGGTGAAAATCTCAAAGCAAGTTATTGGATATTACCTAGTAAAAGAGAGCAGTTTTTGAATTCCATAAAAGGAGAATATTGGCATCTTTTTGAGGAATTTGAAATAGGGGTCAAGAGGGAAATCAAAGGAGATGTTTACCTAAATTCTTATAAAGATTACGAAAACTCATATACAAATTGGGTAGAAGTTTTTCCCAGCGAGATACTGGATGAATTTCAAGCAGATACTTTGAGCAATGACCCCCAATCTTATCTAATAATTAATCCCGATAAACTGTTTCCCTACGCATGGCAAGTATCTATCAATTCAAGTGAAGTTCTAGAAGAGTTCCTTGGTCACTTTGCAAAAATTCTCATAGAGGCACAATAATGTCTGTAATAGCCAAACCAATTGTCAACTCTTACGAAGCAAGAATGCTCGAATTTCTTCATACCTGTGTAGACAACAACTATAAAATTCATACACAGGTGAGCTTATCCCAAATGTGCGAACAAGTTAGCAACCTTGACTGGGAACTAAGAAAGTTTTTATTTAGCCCCAGTTCTGTGGATGCTCTAATCACAGATTTGAACTACAATCCTTGCTTAGTAGTAGAGTTTCAGTCTCAGTACCACGATCGCCCAGAAGCGAAAGAGCGCGATCGCAAAAAAGCTACTTTACTTGAGTTTGCCAAAGTTCCCTTAATTTACTCGCGGGTAAAAGACTGTGGTTTATTATATCTCTCGTCTCAAGAAGAGGAAGTCGTTCACAATTTATACACGGGACAAAACAGGGAAAATGCCCAAGCGCTAATCAGGCAATATTGCCAGGAATCAGCCGCGCCTCAAGTTCAGCTTATAGCTTGGTAACTATGACAGGGACCAAAGAAACCGGGTTTTTTACCAGAATAATTCGTTACAGCGTGCAAATTTAGTAAAAAACCCGGTTTCTGACCACCCGTACGTAACTGTAGGCGCAGTTTAAACCGCAGTTTTCACCTAACAACAACCGCCGCCGTTATAATGCCACGTCGAATCAGTAATTAACACCTTATCCGGCATCAATCCCCCCAACTTCCCAGCAGTTTTATCGCAGACAGCCGCCGGAACTCCCCGCTGCAAAACGTGACCAGCCCCGTCATCAAACAGCTCTTCCATCCCCGCATAAATCGCCGTCTTGCCAGTGAAAATGCAAGCTCCGTCATCGGGTACAGGCACTTTGAAAGACACCGAATCCAGGCTTTCTAACAGCAAATCCGCATCCAATTTGTAATTGTGTTTGTCCAGCAGCCGGTAAGGACGGCGCGCCCGCACTTCCACTTGCCCAAAACCCACGTCTACAAGGTGTTGAACGTATTCTGCGTATGTCAGAGCACCCGACAAACACAGCGCCCGCAAGCGATCGTCCTCCTTCAAATGCTGCGGAATTGTGCGAGTTGCGATCGGATCGCTCATCAACAACCTGCCACCCGGTTTCAAAACCCGATAAGTCTCTTTTAATGCCTTAGCTAAATCCGCAGGTTCAAAGATATTAAACAAACAATTTTGAGCGACAACATCTACAGAGGCATCCGGCACCGGCAATGCAAAAGCATCGCCTTCGCGAATTTCCACAAAACTCGCATCAAACCAATCATTTTCTTGGGCGGCAATTCGCAAATTGCGTGCCGCAGCTTCTCGCATTGCTGGAACCGGATCGACGGCAATTACTGCTCCCTTTAGTCTAGAAAAATAAGCAAATTGCAGTGCTTCCAAACCGCCGCCGACGCCTACATAAAGCACGACTGGATTGCCGACAAGTTCGGCGGCGTGGACTGTTGTACCGCAGCCGTAATTCATTTCTTGCATTTGTTCGGGAATTTTTAATCCTGGCAATTGCAAAGGACTGCTTTGGACGCAGCAAAGTCCGATTTGGGGAGTTTCGGCAACATCGCTGTAGAATTGGGCTGCTGTTTCTAGGTAGGTCATTTTTGGGTTTCCTTTAATTTTTGACCGCAGATGCAGCACGGGCGGGACGCCTATGCCACTAAGAAGCTCAGAAAGATTTTGTTACGTGGCAAATTCGACTTTTTGTTCGGATTTGGGCTGATTTTCTGGTTCTAAAACTGTTTTTTCGGGAGCAGCTAAATCGGCGGTTGGCTGGCTAGGAGTTTCAGCGGCAACTGGCGGCGCTGGCGGTACAAGATTGGGAGATTGTTCTGGTATCGCAGGAGCGACTACTTTTGGTACTGGAGCTTTTTCTGTTATTTCTGGCAGGGTTGCCGGTTCTGAAAAAGTAGCAGGTTCGGGTTCTTGACGCAAAAAGTTGCGGAACCGATTGTAGTATCCTTTATATTCCTGTTTCTTTGTTTGGGGAGATGCTGTTGGTGTCGGTTCTATTATTTTAACTGGTGCAACAATTTTCGGGGTTTCTAACTGTGGAGTTGCTGTCGGTTTGGGTTCTATAACTTTAACCTGTTCCACAACTTTGGGGGTTTCTAGCTGTGGAGTTGCTGTCGGCGCCGGTTGTATTACTTGAACTGGTTCTAAAATAATTTTTGGGGTTTCTAGCTGTGGAGTTGCTGTCGGCGTCGGTTCTATTACTTGAACTGGTTGTACAAGTTTCGGCGCTTCGAGTTGGGGGGTTGCTGTCGGCGTCGGTTCTATTACTTGAACCGGAGCAACTTCGGGAGCGACTGTTGGCTCTAAGCTCGGTTGGGTAACAGGGGTTTCTGGAACCGCTGGTGAGGGTGGGACAACTGGTGTTTTTTCTAATGCAGGTGTCGGTGTCGGTTCGGGGGTTGGGGTTGGTGTGGGTTCGGGGGCTTGGTAGGCGCGATCGACTATACCGCGAGTTTCTGCTACTGTTAGTTCGCCTCGCAGTAATTTTGAAAGAGTGTCTTGACCGAGCGGATCGTAATTTATCAGTCTGACTGTATTATTAAAGGCGTTTTTGACGATATTTCCCCGTTCGTCGATTAATTCTAGCTGTACCCAGTTTTTCCCTGGTTTGAATCCTTTAAGATATATAGGTTGCCACTGGTCGATCGCAAAGCTTTGACCGTTGACTGTGGCTCGAATTTTCCAATCGAGTATTTCATCTTGGGAATTTTCTTGCGCCACTTCGTGCAGGGGGGCATTTGTCAAGTAAAAGTCGAGCAGGATGGGCTCTGCCCCGTAGCTGCCTTGGGGGCTGTTATACGTTAATAGGGGTAATGTTCGATCGGGATTATTGTCGTCAGTTTTTGTAAAAACGTGAAAGGTGGTTTGGGCCGCCGCACCTTCGTTTTTAAAGCTTTCTTCCCAAGGGCGAGCGGCGAACACCTGCAGGGTATGGGTTCCGGGATCTAAGTCTGAGAGCGTTAAAGGCTGGTTGATATCGTAAATTGCTGCATAAGGTTGGTTGTCTAATACAACTTGCAGATGGGGACCCAAACCCAAGTTTGCATCTTTGAAAATGGGCAAGCCCTTAACTTGGAACTGAACAGACACATTTATATCCTGAAGCACTTCGTCAGGTTTTGGATTCAAAATACTAATTTGAGGCTGGTAGATTTCTAGAGCCTGACGCAGTTGTTGAAGGGCTTCTGGGGGAGAAACCTCTGAGATTCTGTTCATCTGGGCGGTATCTGAGCCGCTCTTGTTCCCTGATTTGGGCAATTCGGGATGGCCCGCGCCACAACTTGCTAAACCCAAAATTAATACTGCTGCTGCGAACAATGCCAGCAGCTTGCCCGCAACCGTTCTGTGCCAATTGATGCCTATCACGCAACCATACTCCTAGAAGCCTTCTCATAGGGAACTATAGCCCAAAACCGAATTTAGTATTTGGGAATTGCCGATCTGGAATTCGCCGGGTCGGATTGAGGCCGGATTGAGGCCGAGCGGGCAACCACTCCTCTGGGACTAATAAATCCCGCAGCCGTTTTCGGAAACATCTCTCTACAAATGAGTATTCCTCCATAAGCTTATCTTTGAGTTTTGTAAAATTAATGACAGTACCCCTTGACTTTTTTTCTGGACTGTGGAATTTAAAAGGGTTATTACATCAAGAATAGAGGCTTTTTTAAGTATTGTTAACAAGCGATTAATACTCCTCTAGCAAGCTTATAATTCATAAAACTCCCTCAAAAGGAGCAGTCGCATCAAGCCTAAATCAGGAACTCGATCGGCAGCTCATCTGGCGAGAAGAGTTGGCAGTACCCAGGGACATTGTTAGCGACACTGGGAAACTGGCTTCTTCAAAGAAGCAAAATGCTTGGAGAGACGATGCACCTGCGTCTAACTCTGCAAAGAGTGAAGTGCAAGCTGTTTCGGTGAACCAAGAATCCCCGTACCAAAAGCCCGGGGAGTGTCAGATACAGTATTTCAGTTCTCGTTCCTTGTCTTACCGAGAGGAGAGTCTTCATGACCATTAGTCCTCCAGAGCGAGAGGTAAAAGTTAGGGTAGTAGTCGATAAGAATCCGGTTCCAACTTCCTTCGAGAAGTGGTCAAAACCAGGTCATTTCGATCGCACTCTAGCTAAAGGACCAAAAACCACCACTTGGATTTGGAACCTCCACGCTAACGCTCACGACTTTGACAGTCACACCAGCGACTTAGAAGACGTTTCGCGCAAAATCTTTAGCGCTCACTTCGGCCACTTGGCAGTAATCTTCGTCTGGTTGAGCGGCGCATATTTCCACGGCGCTAAATTTTCCAATTACGAAGCTTGGCTGACAGATCCTACAGCCATCAAGCCCAGCGCTCAAGTGGTCTGGCCGATTTTTGGTCAAGAAATTTTAAATGCAGATGTAGGCGGCGGCTTTCACGGGATTCAGATCACCTCTGGT
The DNA here is from genome assembly GCF_036700565.1 of Microcoleus pseudofavosus SVA1_A4. Lineage (NCBI taxonomy): Bacteria > Bacillati > Cyanobacteriota > Cyanophyceae > Oscillatoriales > Microcoleaceae > Microcoleus > Microcoleus pseudofavosus. The sequence goes on along the minus strand of NZ_JAUBPE010000018.1, from coordinate 78,044 downwards.
CTGTTTCAACTGTGGCGCGCCAACGGCATCACTAACTCATACCAGCTATATTGCACTGCGATCGGCGCATTGGTAATGGCAGCCCTGATGCTATTTGCCGGTTGGTTCCACTATCACGTCCGCGCTCCGAAACTGGAATGGTTCCAGAACGTGGAATCGATGATGAACCACCACTTGGCAGTTTTGCTCGGCTGCGGGTGCTTGGGCTTTGCGGGACAGCAAATTCACGTGGCTCTGCCGATCAATGCTTGCATGGACGCGATCGATGCAGGTGCACCGCTGACAGTTGGCGGCAAGCTGATCAAAACAGTTGCCGACATCCCCCTGCCGCACGAGTGGATTTTGACGCCGGGCTTGATGGCAGACATCTACCCGAGCTTCGCAAAAGGTTTAACCCCCTTCTTCACCCTCAACTGGGGCGCATACACAGACTTCCTGACCTTCAAAGGCGGTCTGAACCCGACGACGGGCGGTTTGTGGCTGACCGATACAGCGCACCACCACTTAGCTCTGGCAGTGCTGTTCATCGTCGCTGGTCATATGTACCGGACGAACTGGGGCATCGGCCACAGCATGAAGGAAATCCTAGAGAACCACAAAGGCCCCTTCACTGGTGAAGGTCACAAAGGTCTCTACGAAATTCTGACTACTTCTTGGCACGCGCAACTGTCCATTAACTTGGCAATGCTGGGATCGGTGAGCATCATCGTGGCTCACCATATGTACGCGATGCCTCCGTATCCGTACATCGCGACGGACTACCCGACTCAGCTATCCCTGTTCACCCACCACATGTGGATCGGCGGATTCCTGATTGTTGGAGCAGCCGCTCACGGAGCAATCTTCATGGTGCGCGACTACGAACCGAGCGGCAACGTCAACAACCTGCTCGATCGCGTAATCCGCCACAGAGATGCCATCATCTCTCACCTGAACTGGGTTTGCATATTCTTGGGCTTCCACAGCTTCGGTCTGTACGTTCACAACGACACGATGCGGGCTTTCGGTCGTCCTCAAGATTTGTTCTCCGATACCGGGATTCAGTTGCGTCCGATATTTGCCCAGTGGGTGCAAAACATCCACGCCTTGGCTCCGGGCACAACAGCGCCTAATGCTACGGAAATCGTCAGCCACGCTTTTGGCGGCGGTGCAGTAGTAGTCGCGGGCAAAGTAGCGATGATGCCGATCGAGTTGGGTACGGCGGACTTCTTGATCCACCACATCCACGCTTTCACCATTCACGTTACAGTCCTGATCCTCTTGAAGGGCGTGTTGTTCGCACGCAGTTCTCGTTTGGTTCCTGACAAAGGTAACTTGGGTTTCCGGTTCCCTTGCGACGGCCCCGGCCGTGGCGGCACCTGCCAAGTTTCAGGTTGGGATCACGTGTTCCTAGGCCTGTTCTGGATGTACAACTGCATCTCGATCGTGATTTTCCACTTTAGCTGGAAAATGCAGTCGGACGTGTGGGGAACAGTATCGCCAGACGGCACAATTTCTCACATCACCGGCGGCAACTTCGCACAAAGTGCGATCACGATTAACGGCTGGCTGCGAGACTTCCTGTGGGCGCAAGCTTCTCAGGTAATTCAGTCCTACGGTTCGGCACTGTCGGCCTACGGTCTGATGTTCCTAGCCGGACACTTCGTGTTCGCCTTCAGCTTGATGTTCCTGTTCAGCGGCCGCGGCTACTGGCAAGAACTGATTGAATCCATTGTTTGGGCTCACAACAAGCTCAAGGTAGCTCCCTCGATTCAGCCTCGCGCTCTGAGCATTATTCAGGGTCGGGCTGTGGGTGTAGCTCACTACCTCCTGGGAGGAATTGTCACAACGTGGGCATTCTTCCTAGCGCGAATCATCTCGGTAGGGTAAACTACCTTTAGGTTTTGGGTTCAGGATTTGGGAGCAATCTCAAACCCAGAATCCAAACCTCGGAACCGAACCTCTTCAACGTTCAGGATTCAGGATTAATCAAGGCTTATGGCAACGAAATTTCCAAAATTTAGCCAAGACCTTGCCCAAGACCCGACCACACGGCGGATCTGGTACGGGATTGCCACAGCGCACGACTTTGAAAGCCACGACGGCATGACCGAAGAAAATCTTTACCAAAAGATTTTTGCTTCTCACTTCGGCCACGTAGCAATCATTTTCTTGTGGACTTCGGGCAGCCTGTTCCACGTAGCATGGCAAGGTAACTTTGAACAGTGGATTAAAGACCCCCTCAATGTCCGCCCGATCGCTCACGCGATTTGGGACCCGCAATTCGGCGCTCCTGCAGTAGAAGCTTTCACTCAAGGGGGCGCTTCTAACCCAGTAGACATCTCTTACTCCGGTGTCTACCATTGGTGGTTCACTCAAGGGATTCGGACCAACGCCGACCTGTATCAAGGAGCTATCTTCTTGCTACTTCTGGCGGCTGTCTTCCTGTTCGCAGGTTGGTTGCACCTCCAGCCCAAGTACCGCCCCAGCTTGTCTTGGTTCAAAAATGCTGAATCTCGCCTCAACCACCACTTGGCTGGTTTGTTCGGTGTCAGCTCTTTGGCTTGGACTGGTCACATGGTTCACGTTGCTATCCCCGAATCTCGCGGACAGCACGTAGGTTGGGAAAACTTCTTGTCTACCCCACCTCACCCGGCCGGTTTGGCTCCGTTCTTCACTGGTAACTGGGGCGTATACGCCGAGAATCCAGATGCAGCGAACCATGTCTTCGGTACTTCCGAAGGCGCGGGAACCGCAATTCTGACTTTCTTGGGTGGCTTCCACCCTCAAACAGAATCCTTGTGGCTGACAGATATTGCTCACCACCACTTGGCGATCGCAGTTCTGTTTATCGTTGCCGGTCATATGTACCGGACTAACTTCGGTATCGGTCACAGCATCAAAGAGATGTTGGATTCTAAGGCTGGTTTGGTCGGCGGCAAGAGTGAAGGGCAGTTCAACTTGCCTCACCAAGGCTTGTACGAAACCTACAACAACTCGCTGCACTTCCAACTGGCATTTCACCTCGCTGCTTTGGGCGTGATCACCTCCCTGGTAGCACAGCATATGTACGCGATGCCTCCCTACGCTTTCATAGGTAAGGACTTCACGACTCAGGCTGCGCTGTACACGCACCACCAGTACATTGCTGGATTCATCATGGTCGGCGCTTTCGCCCACGGAGCTATCTTCTTGGTGCGGGACTACGATCCTGAAGCAAATAAAGGCAACGTGCTCGATCGGGTGTTGCAGCACAAAGAAGCGATTATCTCTCACCTGAGCTGGGTGTCGCTGTTCTTGGGCTTCCACACTCTCGGCCTGTACGTTCACAATGACGTTGTAGTTGCTTTCGGTACTCCTGAGAAGCAAATCTTGATTGAACCAGTGTTCGCACAGTTCATCCAAGCTGCTCACGGAAAAGCTCTCTACGGCATGGACGTGCTGTTGTCTAACCCCGACAGCATTGCTTCTACCGCTTGGCCGAACTACGGCAACGTATGGCTCCCAGGCTGGTTGGATGCGATCAACAGCGGTACTAATTCTCTGTTCTTGGCGATCGGACCTGGCGATTTCTTGGTTCACCATGCGATCGCCCTAGGCTTGCACACCACCACCTTGATTTTGGTCAAGGGCGCTCTGGATGCACGCGGTTCTAAGCTGATGCCGGACAAAAAAGACTTCGGTTATGCTTTCCCTTGCGACGGCCCCGGCCGTGGCGGTACTTGCGATGTCTCTGCTTGGGACGCGATGTACATGTCTGTCTTCTGGATGCTGAACACCCTAGCTTGGGTAACGTTCTACTGGCACTGGAAGCACCTGGGCATCTGGCAAGGTAATGTGGCTCAGTTCAATGAGTCTTCTACCTACCTGATGGGCTGGTTCCGCGATTACCTCTGGCTGTATTCTTCTCAGTTGATCAACGGTTACAACCCTTACGGTACTAACAACTTGTCAGTCTGGGCCTGGATGTTCTTATTCGGACACCTTGTTTGGGCAACTGGTTTCATGTTCCTGATCTCTTGGAGAGGTTACTGGCAAGAGTTGATCGAGACTTTGGTTTGGGCTCACGAGCGCACTCCTTTGGCTAACTTGGTTCGCTGGAAAGACAAGCCTGTTGCTTTGTCGATCGTCCAAGGTCGTTTGGTTGGCTTAGTTCACTTTACTGTGGGCAACGTCCTCACTTACGCGGCCTTTGTAATTGCTTCGACAGCCGGGAAATTCGGGTAACTCTGAACTCTGGTTTCTAGGTAATTAAATGAAATCCCCTGCCTTCTGGCGGGGGATTTTTTGGTATTTTGGTTAATGTAAAAGAGAGGAGCAAGTTTTTATGGCTAAGTTGCCAGATGAAACTATCACAAGTGCATTGAATTTACAGCGGAGGCTGTTGGAAGGAATTGATACAGCCAAAGCAGCAGAATCGGCAATTTTTGAGCAATTTGGAGAGACAGATACAACAGCTACAGTTTTAGAACAACTGCAAAACGCTGCTGAACGTCTAAGAGAACCTTACTCTCGCCTGTGCACTCTGTTGCTGCGGATTGCTGAGGCTCAGCCAGCCTCCTCTGCTATGCTAGATTTACTGTATCGGAGCATTGAGCAAGGACAAGCTGCGCTTGATGCGTCATCCGCAAGTGTTCAAGAAGCTAAAAGGGATTGGAACATATTATGAACGAGCAAAAACAAATTCCCGATCCAGAGAAAGTTAAGCAAACTGTTGCGATGCTTCGAGACAGCAATCGAATGCTGGAAGCTTGGACTCAAACACTAGATGAACTAATTGCGATGGTAGAAGCTGATATTCGCAATAGTCCGATTAATGTTTATCGGCGGGAGAATGCGAAGCGGTTGGCTGAGTCTGTCAAGCAGGAATAAAAGTGCGATCGTATTCCCTATCTTTAACATGAGCCTGTAGGTAATTCACAGTGCATGAATACTTGCAATACCAAAAACAATATACAGCAGATTCCACGTTCATGAAGTACACTGCCTATCCTTCGATCCCGGTAGGGACACGGCATTGCCGTGTCCCTACTACTTCATAAACCTGGAATACGCTGTATGTTTTATTTCTAGGATGTTGGATTCGGATACAAGTTTGGCTGTACTGCACGCGGTGATTGGAGTGGCTTGAGATGCTCGCGCTTTATGGAATACAATCCTTGACAGCGATACAACAATTCTGTGGCAGCGGACTCAATCGTATTATCGTATTACCCTTAGCCTCGTCAAAATATGGGAATTACAAGTCAGCTTAAAGAAATATCGTTAGCGACGTTTGAGAGGCTGAAAAAAGAGCCAGCCCTCGTTGAGGCTTTTCTTAACGCAAAGTGGTTGCCTGAATCCACTTTTTGGGAAACGGCAACCCATTGGCCTGCTGCATCTGCCGAACTGATAAAGCGAAATAGTGAGACAGCATTTTTCAGAATACCTTCCCCGCGAGAACAGTTCGTTTCTGAGTGGGAAACACCAGACCTAGACTTGAAAAAAAACTTTCAACAACTTACATTCTTATTGGCTGGATACATCCCAGGCTACATTTTCGATCGAGCAACTATTCCAGAGCTCAAAGAAAACACCTATCTTATGGCAAAAGCCAAAGGGGAAGATTTTTTCCCTTTTCTGGTAATTGAAAATTCGAGATGGGATGGTTTGCCTTTGGTGAATGCTATCGGTGCTGGTTCAGAGATTGGTTACAGTACGGGATATGGAGCAGTGCGGTATCTTCTGCCTGATGAAATTACACGGATATTGAACGGTTTGGTCGCGCTAGGAGAAGCAGGGTTTCAAAGTCGCTATCTTCGAGAAGCAGATCGAGATGAACCGATCTCGTGGATTGATTGGGCAGAAGAAGAAATCTTGGAGTGGTTGACCGACTACTACAATGAAATGTTGAATTACTATCAAAAAGTTTCCGCCGATCGAAATGCTATGTTACTTTACTTGAGCTAGGCTTTTAATTTAACAGGATATCGATCGCTTCGATCGAATCCTAGCTCTTTTCACCCAAGCTTTTAACCCTGTATGACATTGCCACAAAAAAAGAGTAGAATTATCGAGGTTGATGGCAAAAAGTATCGCTGGCTCATTTCTAAGCGTGAAGGGACGATCGATCTTGCCATTGAAGCAAATGGATATTCAGGGCAATTGCTACAAGCTTTTTTTGATCCGCATGATGCTTATCAGCGAGAAGTAGGAGGTCGATGGCAGCGAGTTCGTCAAGCAGTTTCTGTCACCCCTAAAGTGGTTAAACAGGTGATATATTACGGTTTAGCAAATGGCTGGAAGCCACATTCACCTAAAAAAGCCTCTGTCCTAATTCACACGGGGCAAATTGATAAAATTATTGGCGATCTACCTGCTTTGAGCGAGGGCGAACTGCGAGTAAAAGATATTGCAAGCGAGCAAGTAAGCGATTTGAGTTACGACCTCAGCCTCGATCCAGAATGGCGCAAACAACTATTTGTTGCACCCTTTGAACAGCGATTTCCATTGCCACCAGATTATTTTGCGTTAAGTCAAGAGGTGAGAAACCTCGGTCTGCTATTTTCTGTTTTTAATGATGGGTGGACGGATAATGGGTTTATTGTATTTGGTATCGAATCAGTTGATTTTCCAGACGTTCAAATGTATACATTTAATAACCCAGAAATTATTTGATTTACCTATAGAATTTGGGAGTCAAATAGATGCCGATCGAAGTCACCTTCCGCTTTGAAATGGAATACAATCCTTGACAGCGGCACAACAATTTTCGATCGCCGACTGAATAGCATTCCCCCTCTCTTCATTAAAAGCCCGATCGCCCTTATCCCCTCAAATCTCCCCATTCACCTGCATCTGATGCACCTAAGCAGCCAATTATTGCAAGCGCTTTTCGTCCAACTCGTCAATCGCCAGCATCCCGACATAGATAATTTCCTTTAGCGTTAGTCGGGTTGCTAGCAACTTTTTCTGCACAATATCCTTGATAATGGGGCTGACTCCAATGGCGGTACTGGTTCTGGTCACAAAACTAACCGGAGATTAACAACTTCGATTAAATCGAAGCACTTTTCACCTGAGCTTTTAGCTGCGATGCAACTTGTTTAACCGCGTTTTGACAAGACGCAACACAATGTGAAGTCAATCTCTCAAAAAATGCTGACTTATCTAAGAAATATTACAAAATCTACGGTAAGATAATTTGATGCTAAAGTTATCAAGTGATGTTACGACCGCTCGCTCTTTACCATCGCCTCTTGACGATCGCACAGAGCGAAAGACTAAGTTTAGTTGAGCTTATACTTCGGCTTCCGGCTTCTTAACCCTATGTATCTGTAAATGACTTAGAGCTGAAGATTCAATTAACCCTATTACCATCACAATTGGAGATTTTCAATGAAACTCAGTAAATCTTTGGCAATGTTGTTGACATTAATTTGTATGACAGTCATAGTTGTGACTACTTTCAGATTAAGCCCTAGTTTCGCTCGTTCTACGCCGGTGATGCCAGCACAAGAATCAGCAGAAAAAGTAACTACAGATATGATTGCACAAGTTCCCGGAGGAAATTCTCTATACACTAGGCTAGGAGGCTACAACGCGATCGCAAAAGTCATTGATGATTCAGCAACTTTCATATTCGCTGACCCACTAATTGGTAAATACTTTATTGGCTTGGGTACAAACTCACAACAGAGGCTGCGTCAGTTGTTAGTGGATCAATTCTGCCAAGCGGCAGGGGGGCCTTGTGTTTATACAGGGCGGACTATGAAGCTTTCCCATAGTGGAATGGATGGAGGTCTCACGAACAATGAATTTAACGCTTTTGCTAATGATGTGTCCCAAGCTCTCGATAAAAATAGGGTCAATCCACCAGAGAAAGCCGAAGTCCTGGCATTTGTTAATAGTCTCAGAAGCAAGATTGTCGAAAAGTAATATGAAACGCTCCAATCTCCTCCTGCTTTCGGTGGCATTTCTGCTACTGTCAGGAATGGTAACGGCCGACGCAGCCCTTGCAAAACCGTCAGAGCCAACCACCGAGATGAAAGTTCCAGTATCCCCAATGCCGAGGCAGTCTTCTGAGCGCTTTTCCATGCCTGCTATTTTTGCTCCACCCCAGGCTCAATCCAACGATCGACCTTTTTGTTTTTATCAGCGCTCCGATAGCACGATAGTTGATTTGAGCAGACTGTGTGGGGCGAAGAGCACCGAAACGGGTACAAATACTAGATCGGAAAACGCTCCTGTTGAGGAGAAGAAGACCCCAATTTATTGGTAGAAAAATAAGAATTTGTTTCAGTAGACGAATTCCATAGGAGCGCCCTTGCCTTACTTCACCCGTAGGGAATCACCCTCATCGCCTCAAATTTCACCATTCACCTGCATCTGATGCACCTGATCGGCCAACTCTTGCAGGCGCTTTTCGTCCAACTCGTCAATCGCCAGCATCCCAACATAGATAATTTCCTTCAGCGTTAGTCGGGTTGCTAGCGCCTTTTTCTGCACAAGTTCCTTAATTATGGGGCTGACTCCAATGGCGGTACTGGCTCTAGTCACAAAGGTAACGGGAGATTAATAACTTCGATTAAATCTTAGCACTTTTAACCTCAGCTTTTAGCTGTGATGCAAAGTGCTAAAGCGCGTCTTGACAAGACGCAACAGTACAGTTTATACTAAAAATGTGGAAAGGTCGATCGCCTACTCCTCAATAATCTCCACCAAGTCCTCAATCATCACATCAAAGGCCCGCGCTAACTTGTACAGGGCGGTAAAGTCAACCATTGATATTTCTGAACGACGAGCATAGCTGGTTATGGTGCTGTAGATCACGCCGGATCGCTCAGCCACCTCCTTGAATGTCCAGCCCCTCTCGGCCGCTAACTCTCGCACTTTAACTCTGACTAAACCCATACTTGACAAATAATGCAGTTGCGTTTTAAGATAATTGCATCGGAAAAAGCGATCGCCCCAGGTCTAGAAAACTAAAGGCCGATCGACTATTCCTCTAAAACCTCAACCAAATCCTCAATCATCACATCAAAAGTGCGAGCTAACTTCCGCAGGCAAGTAAAGTCAACCATTGCCATTTCAGGACGACGAGCATAGCTTCTGACAGTGCTATAAATTACCCCGGAACGATCGGATACTTCCTTAAGCGTCCAGCCCTTCTCCGCCGCTAGTTCCCGAATTTTTAGCCTGACTAAACCCATGCTTGACAGTTGATGCAATTGCGTCGTACAATTTTATATGTAAAGAGCGATCGCCCCCCGGCCTGGAAAACTAAAGGGCGATCGTCTGTAAAACCTAATCTGGACAGATTATTTCTTTCTATCAAAAAGTGCATTTGCCATATCCAGAAGTCTACTAACCATATCCAGAGGTGTACTAGCCATGATATCAGAAACTCCGGCAAAATTGCGGACGATCGCAGAATCCAAAATAATTCACAAATCGCCAATCCTGCATCCGCTGGCGAGATTCGTTACCGAAGAAACAGTCGCACTCCTGTTCAATATATCAGCAGACGAGATTTACCGCATCGAATGCTGCCGCTACATGGTTTACGTGCACGCCAAAGGCATCAGCCGGTTTGTCAGCTACGCCGATTTTCCCCCTATTTTAGAAGTAAAGCCGATCGCACTTCAAGATTTTGGCAGATGGTACAAACGCTGGAAAAGCAAGCAAGCACCAGCATTTTGGACGAAATTCTACACCTACAAGTTCAAAAAAGCTATTTCAGTTGACAGATTGCTGGAGTGGGGCCAACTGGTAGCTACTGTTAAATCGGTCATTTCTGGGGCGGCGCTGCAACAGCTACGAGATGTCTATGCCCAAGAAAAAGATTTGATGGAGAAATTTTAAAGTGCGATCGACCCGACGTGCAACTGCGAGAATGGGCAAAGGAAAAATTAAAACAAATGGCTAAGTGAGAAAATGAAGGTAGAAAATGGACAATCACCATGCCTAGAAAAATTCGCGAGTTAAAAGCTCAGATTACCCGTGAGGGCTTTGTTTATTTGCCCAAACGCGGAAAAGGCAGCCATGAGAGATGGCAGCATCCTGTGATTGGGAAGACATTAACAATTCCAGGCAAAGACGGAGATGATGTGCCACGCTATGAGAGAGAAGCAGTTGTCAATATTGTTAGCCGAACTCGACGAGTTAAAGGAGGAAGATTCATGAATCGATACAGTACGATCGTCCAATGGTCTGACGAGGATCAACTTTTCCTCGTGACGATTCCAGAGTTTGCCGATCGCGTTGTCATGCCCTGTACCCACGGCAAAACCCGCGAAGAAGCAATCCGACATGGCGAAGAAGTGATCGAAATGTATCTGGAAGCTTGGCAGGAAGAAGGTGAATTCATCCCCCCACCCAACATTCTTCAAATCGCTTAGAAGACTTCATCTTCAATACCCAGCCACCATTCCCCCAGATTCATTAAATCTTTGTGAAGGTCAGTAAGTTCTGTCATATACTCTTCAGCAGAAATCTCCGATCGCCTTTCTTGCAATTTTTTCAGCCGCAGTTGCACCAACAGCCAAGGTTTGGAAATCCCGTCCTTTGCTTCGATATATTTAGCTAGGTCTTTGCTGTCCATAGTTATTAGTTATTTGTTATTGGTCATATCATTTCCGGTTTTATCAGAGTGATTAAACCGCAGAGAACGCAGAGAAATTATAGAAATTAGAGGAAAATCAGTGAGACAGATGAATAATTACGATACCAACTGACTTAATATTATAGGACTTTTTCAACGGCTTAAAAAAACTCTGATTTTTCCCAGTCGGTTTCAACCGACTTGAGCTTTGAGCCAGGGGTTAAAACCCCTGGCGGACTAACGGACTGGCGGACTTTTCAGCTAAGATGCCTCCCGCAAACATCCTTTACCTGTAATCCGAAGTCTGAATATTATTCAACTTCGCAGCATATTTCATGCCGTACTCCGGGCGACAGAAGCGATCGAGCTGAGCCTCAAAGAAAGCCCGATTTGCCTTCAAATGCTTTGGATTCGGGTCATCTAAAGGATACAAAAGAGCAGTCCGCAAAGCTTGAATCACCGCCGAAGTAACGCAGTACATCGATCGCTGAAATGTCACCCCAATTTGATTTAGGATATCATCTTCGCCGCGACAGCGCTGTTTGTAGAAATCCATCAAATAAGGCGGCAGGAAATGCAGCATATCTTGTGCTAGCAAAGTCGGCGGAATTCCCGCCGTACCTACCGGGAATTTGTCTGCATACAAAACTCCGTAGTGGAAGTCTTTTTGGTCGTCAGGAACTTCCTTAGCTTGAGCGTTGTAAGATTTAGTGCCTCGGAACGGCGAAGTGCGATAAAATACAGCTTCCACGTAAGGTAAAGCTGCTTCGTAAAGCCAAGTGAAACCCTTAGATTTGGGGATGATTTCGTACTTCTCGCCGTCGATGTAAACGTGGTGGTAAATCGGGCGTCCCGCGATCGCAAATATGCCATTTACCAGGAAATCCATCGCTTGCGGGACTGTGGTAACTTTCCCTTCATCGTAAAGATCCGAAACTTCAAAAAACACCGGCGCCATGACTTCCCAGAATAAACCGAGATTGCTGTAATAAGACATTTGGCGGCACTGTTCTAAAAACATTTCTGGAAATGCTTTGTGCAGTCCCAGCATGAACGGGTCTTTTTTGAAGTAAGCTTTAATTGCCCGATCGGCATTAGCTTTATATTCGTCAGTGTCCAAATAAGGATCGAATTGATTGGTCGGCACGTACAAGCCCCGGTGCCAAAGCATTGACCTCATGCACTCTTCGGCAAATTCCATGTTAATGCGATCGTGCCACAAATGGTGAAACAATCGCGGCATTTTCCCAGTTTCACCCTTCTCCATGAACTCCAAAAGTTCCGGGTGAACACTTCCAGTCCCGCGCCAAATCCGCAAATCTGCACCGTCGCCTGAATAGTGATTTTGCAAGTCTAAATACTCCTGGGGTAAGAAGTATTTAAAGAAGGGAAGCGGGTTTAAAAATACCCGTTCGGCGATGTAAAGCAAATCCCGCCAATAGAAGTCCATCGGCACCGCGTAGGCTTTCCAGATAGCGATAATTTGCATCAGATTTTCTGGCGTATCTGGAATCATCGCGCCGCCAGCTTCCAGCCTGTGAATTACGTCAGCAAATTCGTGCTTGGAAGGAGGTAGTTTAGTCGCCGGTTTACTAGGGGTTTGTACCATTTTCAGTTTCTCCTAATTAATAGCAATATTATTTGAACTGTCGATTCTTATTTTCACCGCGAATTTAGTCCTTATTTAGGGAAGAATAACTCTATTCACGTCGCAACTTCAGAGCATGAAAAATACTCAAAACATCATGTTTCCACTCTGGCAATAGCAGTGTCATTGCAATCTCTTCTACAGTATGAATGATGCCAGAAATAATAGCTAGCCAAAGGGGAATTCCAGCATAGTTAAAGCCGAAAAGAGCAACAGTAGCAATGAACAGAGTTATTCCCCAAAATTTAGCGGAGTAGGTATGGTAACTGGCTGGTTTACCATATTTTACCAAGTTAACCATCCACCATGCCAACTGTACAAAAACAACAGCTAGGAGCGGCACTCGAAAGGCAATTACCACATCTCTATGCACCAGCCATGCACTGGCAAATACACAGATATAGAAGCAGACATCAGCCCAACTATCAGCTTGACGTAATTGTGCATTGCTGACACCGATGCGTCTGGCAATCACGCCGTCGAAGATGTCTGAGAAAAACCCGACTAAGTAACCGATGATGAACCAGACACTGATTGTGCCATCAATAGCATCCCATAACAGGAATGGTGAGATCGCAGCTCGAAGGGCTACCAGAATACCAGGAATGAATTTCATCATCGGCAGTTAGAAAATAATGGCTAATGATTGATAAAAACCATCTCGGATTTTTCTGGCTGATAACTGATAGCTACTTGAGCATTTCTGTCAGCCGGAAGAGTGGCAACGATCGCATTTGTAGTAGATTCGCTCCACTTCAGCAGCCAAGCAGGTTGAATTCCCAGTACAAAAATGATGCCCGCCAAAACCAGCGCCGGCATATTTTCGCCAAAGGTAACTGCTGGGTAGTAAGCCGTGGCGTTGTCCAACTTGCCAAAACAAGTGCGGTTGAGCAGAATCACAAAGTAAACTGCTGTTAAACCAGAAGCTAAAATGCAGAGTAAAGTTGGAATTGGAAAGATCGAGAAACTGCCTTGAAATACTAAAAATTCGGCAATAAAACCCACCAAACCGGGAATTCCGGCGCTTGCCATCCCACCCAAAACTAACAGGGAACTGGCTGTGGGCAAACCCCGCATCGGGTTCATCAAACCGTTGAGCACGTCCAAATCTCGCGTGCCAACTTTGGTTTCGATGATGCCTACCAAATAAAACAGCAAAGCTAAAATTAAGCCGTGGCTTACCATTTGCCCGACAGCGCCGATTAAGGCGAGTTTCGTACCTGCGGCGCAGGCAACGAGGATGTAGCCCATATGTCCGATCGAACTATAGGCTACCATGCGCTTGATGTCTTTTTGGGCGATCGCGCTCAAAGCCCCGTACATCACGCTCACAGTCCCGATAATCGCTAAAGCGGGAGCTATAATCGACCACGTTTCGGGAAACATCTGCAAGCCGAACCGTACTAAACCGTAAGTTCCCAACTTCGCCAGAATCCCTCCCAGCAAAATTGCTGTTGCTGGCGAAGCTTCGACGTAAGCATCCGGCAGCCAAGTGTGCAGGGGTACTAAGGGAATTTTAATTCCCAACCCAACTAGCAAAATTGTTAACAGGATTAATTGCGTTTTTAAAGGCAATTCTTGAGTGGTAATAGCACTGTAATCGAAGTTTAAAGAACCGCTCAGCCAAGCTACACCCAAAAATGATGCCAGCACTAAAAGTCCCGAAACAGCCGTGTAGATCAGAAACTTCATGGCAGCGTATTCTCGCTGCTTGCCACCCCAAATCGCAATCAACAGGTAAAAAGGAATTAATTCTATTTCGTAAAACAGTACAAACAGCAGCAAATTTTGAGACATCAAAGCTCCGGCAATACCAGCATTGATCAGCAAAATCAAAGCGTAGTAAAGCTGGGGCCGTGCCATCTCTTTGCCAGTGCCGTAAATGACTAATAGCGTCAGCAATGCACTGAGAACCAGCAGCGGCAAAGACAAGCCGTCAACGCCCAAGTTGTAGCTCAAACCTAATTGCGGAATCCAAGGCAAATATTCTTGAAATTGCAGTCCCGAATTGGCTGGATCGAATTGAGTCAGCAGCCAGATATTCAACAGGAAAACAGCAACAGCAAAAGCCGAGGCTACTGAACGCAAACGTGTCCCATTGATGTTTCCGGGCAGGAACCCGACTACCGCAGCGCCCAACGCGGGCAACCAGAGCAAGGCACTAAGCATAATGTGTCAAGAGTGAAGAGTAAAGAATCTATTTTGCAGGATCTTGTGTTTGATAGTTTGAGAGTTTAGATATTAACATTTCCCTAACTCTCAATCCAAAGTTGCATCACGAATCAGAAAGAATAGTGACTCTCCCCGTGTCTAAATCGTAGTATGCACCAACAACTTTCAGTTTATTCTCCGCCATTAACTTAGAGATAACTGGAGATGCTTTCAACCTGTTAGCTTGCAGCAGAACATTGGCTTTTGAGGCATTTTCTAGCCTGTCGCCCGTTTGGTTTTTCGAGCTTTCTACAGCCGGCCTAATTGCGTCGAGCAAACTGCCAATTTGACCGGGAACTTGAGCTCCTTTGATGGTTGCGTCTACCGCACCGCACCTTTTATGCCCGACTACGACAAGCACTTTTGCTCCCAGTACCAGCGTGCCAAATTCCAGGCTGCCAATTTCTTCTGGAGTAGTAACATTTCCGGCTACGCGACAGACAAATAAATCTCCCAATCCCTGATCGAAGATAATTTCGGAAGGAAAGCGGGAATCTGCACAGCCGAGAATAGCAGCAAAGGGTTTTTGAGCTATGGCAACTTCGAGAAGGCGCGGTAAGTCTTGGTGGGGACTTTGGCGTTTTTTGTCAACAAACCGCTGGTTCCCGTCCATTAACTTTTGCAAAGCTGCATCGGGAGTCAAGTCATTTTGAGCAACTACTGGTTCGGGTGCAGCAAAATCAGCGCCTGCTCGTGCTGCGAGTATGCCTGTACCGATCGCACCTGCGACAAATTTTAGCGAATTGCGCCGGGAAAGATTTACTTGTCTGTCATTTGTACTCATTGATGCTGCCTTAAGAGAGAATGTTTGAAATCTTTATTCAAGAATTCAGGATTTTAAGATTTTAGATTAAAAGTGTCACCTAAAATCTGCAATCTTATTATCTCTTTACCCACCCACAATCAGCGACAAGCGAGCTAGCAGCGGCCAGCTTACTATCAGTCCCAAAAGTCCAACTCCGAACAGAATTGTCAAGGCGTAAAACTGAGTTTGACCGTTTACGTTGTACTTGAGGCTTTGCCCGCCGAAAACCGTTGCAAAACCGATTAGATTTACGAATCCGTCAACAATATTGCGATCGACCCAAGAGATGATTTGAGCCACTAAACCGACTGCAAATATCACTGTCACCCGGTAAAGTTGGGCGGTGTAAAAGTCGTAAGCAAAAAAGTCTTGCAGGGCTTGAGAACCGATTCGTACCGGTTTTTCCCATTTCTCGTTCAGATAAACAAACGCTCCGGCAGCGATGCCGATCGCCGTTGACAAAACTAGCAGTCCAGTTGCGGTATAATTCAAAGTTGCCGCAGGTAATAACTGCCACGCTGCCAGCAAGTGCGGAACGTGCAGAGTAAAGCCCATTAAAACAGTCATCGGCAAGATGAAAGGCCAGTGAACTTCCGGCGCTCGTTCGGTCATTTGCTTTGGTTTGCCGCCGAAAACTAAACCGAAGACGCGCACCAACCCAAAAGCAGTGACACCGTTGACAAACAAAACTATTCCTAACAAGAAAGGGTGAGTTTCCCAAAGCCCGGATGTGAATTCTTCTAAAGCCCAGAAACAGCCGAAAGGCGGCAGTCCCACCAATCCAGCGCTACCGACAATAAACGATATCGCCGATATCGGTCGCTTTCCCCACAAACCGCCAAGAGAACGGACATCCTGAGTGATGCTGTTCCAAACTACCGAACCGATGCTCATCACCAGCAAACCCATTGCCAAAGAGTAAGCAAATACTAATGTCAGGGCTGTCTGGGTTTGTCCGGTACCGACGGCGATGAATACTAAGCCCATGTACGAGCTGACTATATAGGAAAGCGTGCGCTTGATGTCGATTTGGGCGATCGCAATTAACGAAGCACCCACCGCCGTCGCAGCACCCACAGCAATAGTTGCCGTCACCCCAATCGGCGACAAAGCAATCACCGGCTGCAACTTAATCAAAATCCAAGCACCAGTTTCCACAACTACCGTGTTCCGCAAAATTGTCGCCGGTAGCGGGCCTTCCATCGCCTCATCCAGCCACAGGTGCAAGGGAAACTGAGCGCACTTGCCCATCGGGCCGGCAATCAAAGCTAAAGTCAACAGCGTCGCTACAGTGGGGTCAAGCTTTGCAGTCTGGGCCCAAACAGCCAACTCGTCAAAATTCCAAGTTCCAGCCAGCGGCAGAATGGCAACTACCCCCATCAGCAGGAATAAGTCACCCACCCGCTTTGTCAAGAAAGCATCGCGAGCTCCTGTCACCACCAAAGACTGATTGAACCACAGCCCGACTAGCAGGTAAGTACCCAAAGTCAGAACTTCCAAAATCATGTAACTGAAAAACAAGGAATTGCACAACACCAAGCCGCACATCCCCGCTTCAAACAGCCCCATCAGGGAAAAGAACCGAGCCCAGCCCCAGTCCATTTCCATGTAACCGAAAGCATAAATCTGCGCCAAAAAGTTCAGTCCGGTAATCAAAACTGTCGCCCCGACGGTGACACTAGAGATTTCGACGGGAATGGTTAAGTCTAAACCTGCTACGTTCAGCCAGGGAATCAACTGCTGCTGCGCCGGTTGGTTCCAGATAGCTGTGAGGGCGATGACGCCGTGTGCGAAAGCGATGAGTGTTAAGATGGCGTTTACGTAACCGGATGGTCTCGGCCCCGTGCGACGGGTAATAGCCGGAAACCACAGCATCGACAGAACTCCGCCGATGAGCGGATAGCAAGGTATGAACCAAACGGTCTGGAGTAAGATTTGAGCCATTGGCATTACCTGTAAAAGTTACAAAAATTTAAGAATCTGAGAATAATTCCGATCGCGCTTACAGCAGCGGGAAGCCAGAAGGCAGAAGTAAAGAAAATTTTTGCGTTTGCCTCCGAGTTCCTTGCCGTTGTCAAACCGGGCGCTTCAGAAGAGACTTATTAATCTTATATTAAGAATTACCTGAAATTTTCATATTTATGATTCAGCATATTTATATGCACCAATAAACTGCCCTTATAGGTATTTATAGGGCGGATTGTAGGGACACGGCACTGCCGTGTCCCTACAAGAGCTATGTAACTCACTTACCACCAAAAGTGCTGTATGTTGTAAAATCTTAAAACCGCTCAATGTCCCAAGCTGATTCTGGAAGTTTGGCTTGGCGCTGTCCGATCGACCTTGCCCTAACATTCAAAAGACCGATCGGCGTATTGAACAAATCTACCAGATCGGCTCGGGCGATCCTCTTCGAGGGCTTCGCTAACGCATTTTTGGCAGCAGCAACCGGAAATTCCTTTAACAGCCACCTAGCCAGCCGGTAAAAATATTCCTGCGCTGTGAATTCTCGCATCAAATCGACACCGTGGAGTTCGTGCAAATATTTATTAGATTCGCCGTAACGATACCATTGACTTTGCAACTGTTTTATTGTAGAACGGTGGCGGTGTCGGACGATCGCATTTTCGGCAAAATACATTTTATAGGATGTTTCCCGCAAAATCCGCCAGCACAAATCCGCATCGCCACCGCTGGTGAGATGCGGGCGAAATAAACCTACTTGTGCTAAAACTTGCTTGCGTACAGCCAAATTAGCGGTTTGTCCGTAAGCACAAAAAGGGTGAGCGAGAGTATGTTTTTGAGATAAAGTATTTTGGCGATCGGCGTGTTGTTCTAAAATAGTTTTACCGGGCAATGCGAGTATTTCCCCAGCGCTAATTCCTACTTCTAAGTCAACAAATGGCTTAACTAAATTTTCCAGCCAGTCAGATTCCGGGCGACAGTCTGCATCCGTAAAGGCAATTATTTCGCCTGTTGATGCGTGAATTCCTTTGTTGCGGGCGGCGTAGGAACTTTGAATCTGATTTTCAGTGAGGTGGCGAATAGTGATGTGATTGAAATTGCTTCCCCCCCGAAGTTCGGGGGGGTTAGAGGCTGCTGTTTGGATGATGGTTGAAGTGCGATCGCGACTGTTGTTGTCTACTAAGAGATATTCTACACTGTCGATCGGATAAGTTTGCGATCGCAGGCACTCGATTAAATCCGGCAAATCAGCCTCGCCGTTGTAAACAGGCACAACCACCGAAACTTCCGGTAAAAATCCGTCACTGTTCATTAGTCCTCTATGCAGCTTTTTGAGTCAATTAGGAGTAAAGTCCTTACTACGAAAAAGTTTTATTGCAGCCTGGGGGGGTAACAACCAGCCTGAAACCCATACCTTTGTAAGGATTGAGCCAATGTGTGCTAAAAAAAAATAGGCAGCATAATTGTTACACGCTTGCCTATCTAAAAAATAATGATACCAACATTCTACCTCATTCATTTAAAAAAACAACTAAGTTCAGCTCAATTTAAACTGATTGGAATCTTGCTACCCTTGATACAATCAGAAAAGCAAGTGAGATTAGAACGGCTCTCCCGGGTATTTCCCTATCCAATTACAACCGAAAGTCGGCGCATAAAACTACAAAGATTTCTGGATTTACCCAATTTAACTATCTCATTAATTTGGTTCCCATTAATTACTTATTGGTTGACCACTTATTGCCCCATTGGTACTCGTTTATCAATCGCAATCGACCGCAGTCAATGGGGTGCATTAATCTCTTTATGGTTAGCCTGATCTGGGAGCGAAGAGCAATTCCATTATACTGGTCACTGTTGCCCAAATTGGGAAACAGTAGCTTCGAGTCACAGACTACCAATTTACAGCAAGTTTTACCATTATTTTCAGAATATAAAGTCATCGTTTTAGGAGACCGTGAATTTTGTTCTGTTGATTTGGGAAACTGGCTAAGGGAAAAGGGTGTATCTTTTTGTTTAAGACTGAAAAAGAATCATCTTAATCGAAACGGAACATTTAGTTTGGCAACGGTTAGATGAATTAGGCATAGTACTCTTAAACCTCTTTATATTGTCAGGGAAAAAGAGTGAGGAAAACTCGACCTGCGACCGGATTTGATATTGCTTGTAAGTGGAAAAGGAACTACGGGGGATGGAAGGTGGATGAAGCATGGTTTATTCTCACAGATTTAGGCTCATTACCAGCAGCCATCAATGCTTATAAGCAGCGGATGGGTATTGAAGAAATGTTCCGAGACTGTAAAACTGGAGGCTACGATCTTGAAGGAACTAGCTTAAAAGGAAACCGACTTATTAACATGATTTTGCTCATGACGCTCGCCTATAGTTCGGGAATATTTCAAGGCACTGAAATGAAGAAAAAGCAGGTGCAAAAATATTTATCTCGCCGCAAAGAACCTAAAAAAAGATATCCAAGACGGAGTACATTTGGTGTTGGTTTAGATGGAGAAAAGTGGGTTAATTATCTCGAACAATATTCTTTGGAGGTAGAACAGTTAATGAAGTTAACTCCAAATAAACGGCGCTTTTATCAACAAGGTATGCGGGCAGCAACCCTTATACAGTCTATATCGTAGACCTCTTTGTCACCCCCCCAGATTGCAGCTTAACTTATCGAATAATTTCTACTTCTGTGCCTTTCTCCACAAACTGATACAACTCCTCAACATCCTTATTTTCAAGCGAGTGGAACAGGCCGGAAAGCCTGTTTTTTGAGCCTGTTTTTGAGCCTGAAACGGGCAAGATGCCCGTTCCACAACTGCATTGAGTTTCTGTAGAACGGGCATCTTATTTGTTTTTGAACATTGCACAAAATATCGCTTACATCTGCTGTTAAATCCTTTGCCAATCCGCTGTTAACTGTTGCTAGTCAACATCAAAATCATTAACACTAACACCCCGTTTGTTAAATAAAAGATACCAACAACCTGAGTTTCCAACCAGCCGCACAGTTCTAGATGATGGTGCAGCGGAGCCATTCTTAACAGACGCTTGCCGATACCATCCGGGCCTTTTGTAGCTTTGTAATAACCTACTTGAGCAATTACTGACACCGTTTCTACAAAGAAAATCCCGCTGATTATTAATAGTATCCAAAGGCTATTTGTTAATAAACCTACCGCACCCAACGCACCTCCCAAAGCCAAGGCACCTGTATCACCCATAAACACGCGGGCGGGATTGCGGTTGTGAGTTAAAAAACCGAAACAACTGCCGCTGATGCAAGCGCAAAATATCATTAATTCTGGCGAAGTTGAGGCTACAGATGCGCCTAATCCCAAAAGTGCGATCGCCCCCAAACCTCCCATCAACCCGTCAACACCGTCGGTAATATTGGTAGCGTTGCTTTCAGCTACCAGCACAAAACCCGCCAGCGGCCAAAACAGAAAACCTAAAGGCAATACCCAACCGAAAGGCAAAGCAATGCTAGTAGAAATAGCTGGTTCGCGGAACATCAGCCACAGACAAAATAGAGCAGCAAAACCGATTTGCAAAGCCAATTTCATCCGAGGTGAAATACCTTTATTCGACTTGAGGCGCAGAATTTGCCAGTCGTCGATCCAGCCGATGAAACCGTAAGCTAAAGTTAAAGCGGATACGGCAACAACATCTGAGTTAAATCTCGACCAAAGCAAAGCAATTGCCACCCCTGCAGGCACAAAAAACACGCCCCCCATTGTCGGGGTTCCCGCTTTTTTCAAGTGGGCTTGGGGGCCGTCTTCGCGAATTATTTGTCCTGCTTTTAGTTGCTGGAGTAAAGGCACAACTGCATAGCCCAAACTCGATGCAACTACAGCACAAACAGCTAGCGGTATAAATAGCGATGCAGGCGTATTTAAAAGTCTACCCGCTGCTATATCTAAACCGATCGCTACAATGCCGAGCCCCAAACCCAGCAGCAGGAATAAATTCCTGCCTGTAAGTTTGAAAGGCATACTAAAAGGGATTTTCTCATCCACAAAGTTATCCATAACACTCCTCAACACACCATTTGAGAATAAGCAATTGACAATTGGGAATAGGGTGCGATACAGGAGATTGGGAAATCTCTTAGTTTTTCTTCCCTGTTTCCGGTTGATTTCTTCACCCTTCTACCAGCTATTCCTCGCCTGCACTCGCATCCTCTTCTACTTCCTCTTCTAAATCGTCGTAAGGACTGTCGTCAACTGCCATCAGTTCGGGAAATTCTTCTTCGTTCAGATAGTCGGGTTCTTGGACATCCCTTGCTAACAGGCGATTGTTAGATTCCAACCAATCTAAAAGAGAAGATTGCTGCTTTAATGGAATTACATCCGCAGGCAAGTGGCGAGGTATTTGGCGCAGAGATGGGTTGTACATGATTCTCGGTTTCTAAATACAAAGACGCGATCGAGTAGAGGTAATATTTTGCCGACTGACTGCTCCTTTAATCTAGCCGAGCAAATTGCGCCTTTCGCAGGGCTAAGGCATTATACCACACGCAGTGTTTGGTTCCGGAGCGGATAAGATGGCTGATCGAAAAGGCGATCGCCCCCAACATGGGCCCAAGGATAACACTAAAATCCGCTTTTGCCAATCCTTCTGTCACCGTAAGTATTGTAATCTGAGACGATCGCCTTTTAAGATATCGCAGGACACACGGCGATCCTCTTGTGCAGACTTCTCTAACGGGCAAGCGGTTGATTCAGAACAGTCTCCTGGTTTGCGATAGAAGCCTTATCCCGAATGCCCTCTGCCGAATTCAGTCAACTCTCAAGCAATAAATCTCAGAATGGATACAACGGCGGCGGTTTTATACAGCAAAGAGGGTTACGACACCGGAGGGCAAAAACTTCTGGGGCGTCATTCAGCCGGAGAAGGATTTCTCAAAAGCTTAGTCCACCACGGAACCGCTGACTCTCTCTACTGTTGCGCAGACAGCGAAACAACGTTTAAGGAGTTTTGTTCGCACATCCAACCTTGGCTGCAACAACCTCGGAAAGTCCGCTGGATTCCGACAGAACGACCGGATTTGCTATCTCAACCGGGCACAATTTACCGACCCGATCCCGCCCTCTCGCAGATAGTTTGGGCGCGCAGATTTGTCGATCAGCGGGCTTACAGCGTTTGCGGCGTTACTCACACGATCGCAACTAAGTACGTCATGGAGTCGATCGGCAATTTAGTCACCGCACCGGTACAGCCTTGGGACGCCCTGATCTGCACCTCTAGCGCCGTGAAAACAGCAGTAGAAGGAGTTCTGACAGAGTGGTCTGAATATTTAGCGCAGCGCAACGGCGGTCAACCGGAAATTTTAGTCAAATTGCCCGTTATTCCCCTAGGAGTGGATTGCAGCGCGTTTCCGCAGGGTGTGGAAGCAGTCAATGCGGGCGATCGACAGCGGCAAGAACTCGGCATTTCTCCCGGCGATATTGTTGTGTTATTTGTCGGTCGATTGACTTTTTCTGCAAAAGCTCATCCAGTACCGATGTACATCGCCCTCGAACGCGCCGCCCAACAGACAAAAGCCAAAATCCACTTAATTCAAGCCGGTTGGATCGAAGATCCGAGAGAAGAACCCGACTTTAAAAATAGCGCGCAAATCTTTTGTCCCTCCGCGAACGCTATTTTTGTAGATGGCAGAAAGCCCGAAATTAGAACAAATATTTGGTCGGCAGCCGACATTTTTATTTCGCTTTCCGACAACATTCAAGAAACCTTCGGACTGACGCCAATAGAAGCTATGGCCAACGGACTGCCGGCCATAGTCTCCGATTGGAACGGATACAAAGAATCAGTACGCCACGAAATAGACGGCTTCCGCATTCCCACACTCATCCCGCCCCCGGAATCTTGTTTAGATTTAGCGCTAAATTATCTCGACGGCAGCTTAAATTGGCCGACTTACATGGGTCACACTTCCCTAGTCACAGCAGTTGACATTAATTCTTGCACCCGCGCGCTGTGCCAATTAATTGAAAACCCCGAATTAAGAAAGCGGATGGGGGAAAATGCGAGACAAAGGGCGAGGGAGATTTATGATTGGAAAGTAGTAATTGCAGCTTACGAACAGTTGTGGCGAGAATTAGCAGAAATTCGTATTTCCGCACCGGAGTCAGCACCTTTAAAAGCCGGGAAGCCGCCTTATCCGCTGGGCGACGATCCGTTTCGGGTATTGGGTCATTATGCGACTAGAACATTAAGCAATGAGATGATGCTGAGTCTGGGTGCGATCGCCACACCAGAACTTCTGAGAGAGTTGCAAACAATTTGGTTTACCAGCTTCGGTCAAGACAGGAGAATATCTGTTAACATTCAGATGGAGATATTGGACACAGTTAAACAAAAGGGTGCGGTCAGCGTCGGAGAAGTTCTCAGGCGTTATGCCAAAAACGAGCAAGAATTAGCATCCCTGTATCGGACTCTGCTTTATCTAGTGAAATTTGGTATTTTAGTTATTAGTTCTTAGTTATTGGTTATTGGTTATTGGTTATTTGTAGCAGTCAACAGTCAACAGTCAACAGTCAACAGCCAACAAACAAAACTATGCTTAGAAAATCTGCACTTTTAGAAATAATTGCTGGTAAGAATCGAGGTTTGCTGGCCACTCCCAGCGACAAACAAGCGATTTTAAGTGCGATCGCCCAATTGGAAGATTACAACCCCACCCCGCGCCCTGTCGAAGCCGGAGAGCTTTTAAATGGTGATTGGCGGTTATTGTACACCACCAGCCGCGCACTGCTGAATCTTGACGGTTTTCCCTTGGTGAAATTGGGTTCAATTTATCAATCTATCCGCGTCAAAGAATCTAAAATTTACAACATTGCCGAGTTTTATGGCTTGCCTTACTTAGAAGGAATAGTCAGCGTGGCGGCGAAATTTGAGGCGACTTCGGAACGGCGAGTGCAGGTGAAGTTTGAACGGTCTATTTTAGGTTTAAGCAAGTTGATTGGCTATGAATCTCCGGTTAAGTTTATCAATGATATTGAGTCGGGAAAAAAGTTCGCTGCTGTTGATTTCTGGCTGGATGCTCGCGAACAGCAGGGATGGCTCGATGTTACTTATTTAGATAGCAATTTGCGGATCGGGCGCGGGAATGAAGGAAGTGTTTTTGTGTTGACAAAAGAGTGATTTTGTGAGCTTTGATTGAGTGAGATCGCTCTTTTACTTTAAAGTTGCAATCGGTCTAAAATGATACCTAGAGGGATATAATTATGACATCAACAATCACAGAAATAATGGGCAAAATTACCACAACGCTGACAATCACGAATCATGCCGATCAAATTCGCCTTGAAGATGGCGCGATTCCTGCCGATCGAGTACGTTCTATTACCATAAAAAATGTGCTGGTAGATACTGGGGCGACTACTTTATGCCTGCCGCAAGATGCGATCGCCCAACTCGGTTTAAAACTCCTGAAAACAGTGCCTGTAGCAACGGCAACAGGCATCGGTACGGCACGCATTTTTGAAGATGCAAAAATTTCATTAATGGGAAGAGACGCGACTTTTGAGTGCATAGAACTGCCCGCAGGAGCCGATCCGTTATTGGGTGTCATTCCCTTAGAAGCATTAGGAATTGAATTAGATTTGCAGAAACAAACAGTCGTGCTTTTGCCGCTGAGTCCGACGGCTAGTTATTTAAGAATTTAAATTTATCATCCGCGTTTATGAACTCGGCGAATTCGCCAACAGTCTCTTTCTAACCGCCGAGTTCAACCGCCCGGTTCAACTTCTCAATTTATCTTTCTTTCATCCGCGTTTATCCGCGTTCATCTGCGGTTAAAAATCAAAAATATATCACTTCTGCAAACAATTCAACACTTACTAAAACTCTCAAATCCATAGCCGATCGCAGATTCAGATACGATGACCGTTAAAACTTAGCGTTAAGAATTGACAATTGACAATTGTTGTGATATGTGCTTGAATTTTAATGGGAAAGGCGTTAGTACATTCCCGCCAAGAAACTTACTAACGCCCTTTCTGTACTCCTTACGAATACAACAAGATTATGCCACAAAACGGTTATCAACAGGGATTCTCCGCGAATCCTCGGGCGATCGCGTACCAAAAACGCCTTTACCCTTGGGCGATCGCCAAACTCATGCCCAGTATGCAGCGGACGATTGTGGGGCGGTTCCGCAGTCGATCGGATGCTGACGGCCACTTGCTGTGTCTGCGTCAACTGATGCCTCAAGCAACGCTTGTCGTAGTCTTTGACTTGCAGCCAGACTTAGAAGTACCAATCGCGGCGCCGACAGCAATTCGATAAACACAAGGATTGCGATCGCCCCAATTCGGGGCAGACACGGGGCACCACCCCTACAAATAGCCTGAATCAGGCGTGTTTTGTAGGGGAAATCCCCCCGCGATCGCCCCGATATTACGCACTTCAGTTAGGATAAAATTATCCTTAATTTGCTTTTGAATCATGACTTCTACAACTGCAAAATTCATCGTGTCTCAAGTAGGTGAAATCCCGCAATGGCAAGCCGCCACATGGGAAGATTATGTAGCTGCTTGCGAAGATCCATCTTTGGAAGAAGCCAGAATATTGTTTTATGAAGGATATCTTTGGATAGACATGGGTAATGAAGGAATTAATCACGCCAGATTTAACAACCTCTTGACTCTGGTGTTTGGATTTTGGTTTGTCAGCAAAGGAGGACAAGCTTTCGATGATTTGGGTGGATGTGTAATTGAGAAGCCAAAGGTGGGAGGAGGTGCGCCAGATAGAATTTTATATGTCGGCGGAGAATTCATCCAGTGGCAAAAAGGTGAACCGCGCCGAGTCAATCTGAATAAATCGCGAATCCCGGATTTAGTGATAGAAACTTCCGATACGACTTTGGCCAGCGATTTAGATGAAAAAAAGCGGTTGTATGCTGCTTTGGGAATTCCTGAGTATTGGGTAGTAGATATTAAGGGCGAGAGAGTTTTGGCATTTCGCTTGCAGGAAAACGGGAAATATCAGCAATGCGAAATTTCCGGTGCGCTTGAGGGATTGCCAATTGCTTTACTATCAGAGACTTTAAAACTTTTGGGTGAGGGAAATGGGACGGCTGCGATGTGGTTTGCTCAACAAATTGGGAAGTTGTAGAGAAGTTGGCGAAAAGTACGCGCGTGCATAGCTATCCCGTAGAGAATCGCCCTTAATTTTTTACACACTTATAGCCTCAATCATAACATATAATAAAAATATATCTGCCCTGTTAATCTGCCATGAATGTACAATCTGTTTCGCGTTATGTCGCACGTCACCCTGAAATCTTGCAAAGCGAACCAATTATCGCAGGAACCAGGACTTCAGTTCGGGCGATCGTTGAATTGTGGCGTTTGGGTATTACTCCTGAAGAAATCCCCATGCACTTACCTCACCTGAAATTAGCTCAAATTTTTGACGCGCTGAGCTTTTATTTGGATAACCAGGAAGAAATAAATACTTATATTGAGCGCAATCGAATTCCTGAAGAATTGATTCATCCTGCTGTTAAATCTGCAATGAGAAAGCCGTGAAACTGTTTGCAACTATTTATACAGATGAAGATGTTTCAAGGCTTGTAGCTACTTTACTGCTGGCTAGAGGGTTCGATGTGACGACAACCAGCGAACAGGGAATGCTGAGTAAATCCGATAGCCAACAATTAGCTTACGCAGCATCTATGGAGCGATGTTTGCTCACCCATAATCGCGTAGACTTTGAGCGACTGCATCTAGATTATATGACCGAAGGAAAACAACATTCGGGGATTATTGTGATTCCTCAAAAGAACGCCTATGAGATTGCTCAACGGGTTGCCATTTTATTGAATACGCTAACGGCTGATGAAATCGCTAATCAGCTTTTATATGTATAAAGCGATCGCACTTGGAAAAAAGGGCGATTCCCTACGGGATAGCTACGCTTCACGCACTTTTAGATTTGGGATGGGAGAGGTGAGAGATCGAGGGCATTCCAGCCATAACTCAACATCTATTCCCAAGGAAAATTCGGTATCACCTCATCAATTTCAGCCATAATTTGCATTGTCTCTTTCATAGCAACCACGACGCGCTGATAGTGCAACACCTCATCAAAAGATAAACTGCGATTTGCTTTTTTGCGGTCTTTAAGCCATTTATCTAATACTTGATATCCACCTATTTTAAACGCCCAAACTTCTGGTAAAACACCTTCAAAATATTGCTTTTTGTTAATATAAACCCGCCGTTCAGATTCATTGTAAGTAACTTGAGTAACAGCATTATCGCCGCTAACAGGATATTTAGTAATTACTTTATTTAATTTTTTCGATTTCATCAAATGCAGTTCCACCAATTCCTCACCTTTTTTAGCGAGTGTTTTGAAAAGTTCATTGTCGAAAGTTAAGGGTAAGCGGGGAAAGTCTATTTTCAGGAATTCTGCATAACGCTGGCGGTAGGTAGGACTGTGAAAGACAGAATATGCGTAATAAAAGATTGCTTCGGGAGTTGGTATATAGCCTAATTTTTCACGAATGGCACTGAGAAAGTTTTGGGATAAATTGGGAGTGCGATCGGTGAATAAATTACCCTGCTCGTTTTTAGTATCAGGGTAGATGTAGAGAGGAAAAATATTAGCATTATCGGCTGAAGAAATAACACTCTTATCTGTCACTGTATCTGTTACAAAGAATTGAGTATTAGAGCCTTCCCTGGTTCGTCTAATACTAATAAAGCCAAGGTTTTGCTCTTGGAATTGACGAGCGAGTTTTTCTCTAGCTCTCTCCAAAATTTCACTAGAGTATAAAATAGCGCGTTGGTCAAAAGGTCGATATAAACATAACTTCAAATCTTTGTCTATAATCTGATCTGCTCCTCTTTGAAGTCTCAGTAAAGTTCTATCAGCCTTAATAGCTTTAGTTTCTCGCAATGCAGTATCAATTTTTACTTTAAGCTCGTTAACTGAAAAATCATAAAGAAACTCATCATCTCCACTGGTGACTCCCATAGATTGAAAAATAAAAATATCTAAAATCTGCCACCCATTGTCATACTCAGGTTTTAGGTCAGTATTTTGAATTGTAAATAAATAATCTCGTGAAAAATCTTTAATCTCTTTCCATTCAGTTGTATAAAGATCGCAATTGCTTAAAACATTATATTTGTTAGTACGACTTCCCCACAATTCGGCATGATGAACTTTTGCCGGAGTAGACTTACCAGGTTCTTTGATAAAAATGCCAATACTCACTCCCTGCTGAATATCAAACACATTTTGGTCAGGCGAACCATCTGGAGAAACTTCTTTCTTTTTAGAATTACCGTGCAAATCTAAAACATAGATATCAGTGAAAGTTTGCATCAAATTTTGACGCATTCCCCGAAAAGTCGGGTTATCGAGATAACCGTGATTAGTAACAAAAGCCAACACACCAAATCCAGTTTGACTGACTCGCCACTGTCCGAAACGAATAAATTTTACATAATCATCTTGCAGCCATTTGGAATTGCGTTCTTTCAGCGGTACACCATCAACATAATAGTAATCTTTTACTAATCCTGCTATCCATTCACTTTTATTAGCAGAATGACCGGAATAAGGCGGATTTCCCAACACAACCATCACCGGGACATCCCGCTTAATTGCTGAAGCTTCATTAGCTTCTTGCGCGACAAATTGAGCAAAGAGAACCTCGGATTTTTTTAAAGCTTCATCTAATGTATTCGTGAGATAAACTCCTAAACGCTGCTTGCTGCTAAACTCATAGCCGAGATTTTGCAGTTGCAAACCGAGTTTGAGGTGTGCTATAGCATAGGGAGCCATTAACAACTCAAAACCAAATAATCGGTTTAATAAATTCTCCTGTACGTACTGATTCCAACTCCCAGATATTCCCATATCTTCCAAATTTTGATAAATGCGATCGACAACTCCATAAAGGAAAGTACCCGTACCAGTTGCCGGATCGAGAATTTGAACTCGCGGCTGTTGCGTATCTGGATTTTTGCTATTATCGGCTAATCCTAAAGGTAGATTAAAACGGTTTTTCAGGATAGCATCGACAGAGCGAACAATATAGGATACAACGGGTTCAGGAGTATAGTAAACGCCGCGACTTTTCCGCAAAGCTGAATTGTAAGCTGCAAGAAAGGTTTCGTAAAAATGAACAACTGGATCGGATTGGCGAGTGCGACTACCAAAGTTTTCGAGAATAGCAGTCATGTCAACTCGCCCTAGTAGCTCGACTAAATCATCTATTGCCCAGTTAATTTTACTGAGTAAATCAGTCTCGATAATGCTGTTAAATAATCGGCGCAAAAACGGATTAGTAGCTGGGATGTACGTGCCCGCTGTCCGGCGATCGAAAAGTTGATTTCCGGGATTTTGAGCGTGACCGACTCGCGCCGCAAATAAACCATAGGAAATAGTTTGAGCGTACATATCTGCAAAAGCTGCATCGTTGAGGTCGGGCAGTAATATCTCATTAAAGCCACGTTTTAGTTGATGTAATTCTCCGGTTTCAGTTTCGATTTGTAAAGCTGATTCTGTAGCGAGTAGAATTGATTTGGTTAATCGCGCCATCTGTTTTGCCAAATCTTCAGGACTGTTAATGGCTGCACCGGCGTAATTAAGAAATCCCTCGATTAATTCAAGAGTTTTGTCAGAATTGCAGAGAGTTATTTCGTTTCCTGTTCTTTCGGCTAAAACTGCGGTCAATCGGACTTTTCCCTCAACATACCAGCGAAACTCTAGATAATTCGTGAGAATTAAATTACCGTTTAATGATTCTCGATATCGCTGCAACTGTTCGGTTTTTTCAACAGGATTCAAATCTAAGCCGACATCCTTAGCTTCCACATAACCGACGAGTAAATCCCTGCGCCTGACAGTAAAATCTGGAACACCAGCTTTATTACCTTTTTCTTCTATGATTGCTACCAAACTAGCCGCCGGATTATCGAGTAAATTCTTGATACTTGGGTAATGGGTGCGCTCGCTTCCCCGCTGGAGATTGCTCTGAAGTGACTGGATGTAGGTATCAAAACGCATTAGCTTCGCCGTTAACGGTATGAATCATTATATAATAGTAAGTGTAGGGCGATCGCACTATTGCCCAAAAAGCGAGCGAAATTATCTGCGTGGATCTGCGTCATCTGCCTCAATCTGCCGTCAAAAGAAAGACCAGTCGCCTCGCTTACAATCATAAAAAATCTAAAATATAAAATCATAAAAAAATGCTCCGACTCTCTCAAACCCAACTCAAAATCCTGGAAGAATGCCCCCGCAAATTCCAACACAGCTACCTAGAACTACTCGCCACCACCGCCTCCCCAGAACACAAAGAAAAACTCACATGGGGAAGCCACTTTCACCTATTAATGCAGCAGCGAGAACTCGGACTTCCCATAGAGTTTATCATCCAACAAGACCCCGAACTGGGACGCTGTGTGGCAGCATTTATCAACACCGCACCCGAACTTTTCGCTAATTCAGAAAATAGCGATCGAATTTTCCGCCAAGCCGAACACCCCCGCACCCTAATTTTCCAAGACTACCTATTCACCGTTATCTATGACTTGCTAATAGCCGAACCAAACGCCGCCCAAATTCTTGACTGGAAAACCTATCCCCGCCCTCAAAAATCAAAATGGATAGCCGAAAGTTGGCAAACTCGCCTTTATTTATACGTCTTAGTAGAAACCAGCGACTATTCCCCCGAACAAGTTTCCATGACATACTGGTTTGTACAATTGCGAGGAGAAGAACCGCCGCAAAAACTCACATTTTATTACAACCAAACAGAACACGATCGCACAAAACAAGATTTAACCAACCTCTTGCAGCAGCTAACCGACTGGCGACAGCGCTATACCGAAGGCGGCGAATTTTTCCCACAAGTAGAAATTAGCTCAAATCTTTGCGATTCCTGTCAATTCGCCACTCGCTGCAACCGCACACAAGACACCACAGCTTCCTCACCAAATCTTCCCGCAGAAACTCCCGCAAATTGGCTGCCAAATCTTGCTATAATCGACGAAATATTTATTTAACAGGACTACTGCCAAGTGTCACACGCGCGATCGACTTGTAGGGTGCGTCAGAGTTGCGTTATGGCTCGATTATTGAGGGTTTGAGCCTGACGCACCTTACATATATGCTACTCGCGTAAGTCCTATTTAACAGACAAACAAGCCCCCGGATTCATCTGCGATCGCAATCTAAAATCTAAAATCTAAAATCGGATGGCAGAAATACCTCAAAACTGGCAAGATCAACCCCTATCCCAGCCCCCAGCTTGGCTAATTCAAGCTGTCAGAAACCACGCACCAGAACTCCCCGGAAACTATGCTGCTGCACTTCTCTGGTATAGAGGAATTCAAAACCCCGAACAAATACCCGGTTTCTTAAATCCCAAACTTTACCAACCAGCAAGTCCCTTTGAATTCGGACTAGAAATGAACTGGGCGATAGAAAGAATCCAGCAAGCACGAAACAGCGCAGAAAAAGTCGCAATTTGGGGAGATTTCGACGCAGACGGCATTACCTCAACCTCAGTTTTGTGGGATGGACTGGGAGAGTTTTTCGTTCAAAACGACCAACTAACTTATTACATTCCCAACCGATTAACCGAATCTCACGGACTCAATATCACAGGAATAGACGCATTAGCCAAATCGGGAATTAGCTTAATTATTACCTGCGATACCGGCAGTACAAACATCGCCGAAATCGAATATGCGACTAGCTTAAACATCGATACAATTATCACCGATCATCATACATTACCGGAAGCTCGCCCACCAGCTACAGCCATTATCAATCCCCGCTACTTTCCCCCAAACCACCAACTATTTAACCTTTCAGGAGTTGGAGTAGCTTACAAATTAGTTGAAGCATTATATCACACATTACCGGATATTCCGCAGCGCCCGCTCACAGATTTATTAGAATTAGTAGCGATCGGCTTAATTGCCGATTTAGTTCAACTTACAGGAGACAGCCGCTACCTAGCACAAATCGGCATCGAACAACTGCAAAAACAAATCGCAAATCCCACGCGCCCGGGAGTGGCAAAATTGCTCGAACTGTGCAAGCGATCGGGCGATCGCCCAACCGACATTTCCTTCGGGCTCGGCCCCCGAATCAACGCCGTCAGCCGCATTCAAGGCGACGCCAGCTTCTGCGTAGAACTCCTCACCAGCCGCGACAAAAAACGCTGCGAAGAACTAGCTAATTTAACCGAAATTGCCAACACCAGACGTAAATCTTTACAAAAAGATGTTGCCAAAGATGCAGCCGAAAAATTAGCCAAACTCGACCTTTCAACTACTAGCGTCATCGTCCTCAGCGACCCCCAATGGCCCGTAGGAGTATTAGGATTAGTAGCAGGACAAATCGCCCAAGAATACGGCCGCCCCGTGATTTTATTCAGCACAGAAGGAAGCGAAGAAATTAACGAAAATTCCCAGGAAAGGCAATTTACCTCCTTCTTAGATTCAGAATCACAAACACTTTCCCCATCCAAAATTGCCAGGGGTTCGGCCCGTTCCGCCAATCAAATAGACCTTTACCAATTAGTCAAAGACCAAGCGCATTTATTGCACAGATTTGGCGGTCATCCCTTCGCCGCCGGATTGAGTCTCCCCGTTGAAAATATCCCCCTATTTACCGATGCTGTTAATCAGCAACTGCGGCAACAATACAGTACAGATAGTTTAACAGCCGCCCCCGTTCAAGCCGACCTAAAAATTACTGTCTCCGAATTAGGCAAAGAGTTATTTCAAGAACTAAAATTGCTCGAACCGTGTGGTATGGGCAACCCCGCACCCAAATTGCTGATTGAAAACTGCTGGTTTGACAATCTCTGGAATCAAAAAATTAAGGATTTGAAAGGACAAAAAGTAGAATATATCAAAACAGAATTTACAATTAGGGACGAATCTAGCGATACGGGATTTCCCGGCATTTGGTGGGGACACAACCAAAACGAAGTTCCCCAAGGCCGCTGCGATGTCACCGTTGAACTCGATTTTAATACTTACAAATCGCGGTATGAAGTGCGCCTCGTATCAGTGCAAGAACGCACGGAAGACAACCAAATCAATTCACCCACTAAAATAGATTGGATCGTAGATTGGCGCAATAGAAATAATGATGAAGAGTTATTAGCCGCCAGCACAAACTTAGAATCTCAAATGTTAGCGCAAAATCTAGTTTACAATTCCGAAATGGTCGATCGCGAAAACTCGATCGTCCTCAAAGAATGCCCCGCAAGCTGGGACGAACTGCGGATCTGGTTTAGGCAAGCACAGCACAAGCAACAAAAACTCGCGATCGCCTACACCCTACCCCCAACCGTACCCCCACAGCAAATCTGCCAACAGCTAATCGGCATCGCCAAATACCTCAGCCGCACCAACAAACCCGTCACCAGACAACAACTAAGCCAAAAACTCGGCATCAGCGACACATCCCTGCAACTGGGGTTCAAAACCCTAACATATCTCGGTTTCAAAATAAATTATCGCGATCGAGCTTTCCACATCGCCAGACAACCCGAAACCTCACACCGTGAAGACGCGCCAGAGCAAATCCCCAAACCCTTATTAGATAACCAATCCATCCAATTCTCAGAGCCAAATTCCCCCATCGCCGCCCGTTTTGCAGCGCAATTCCTAGCAGCAGTCTCCGAAGAACAATTCCGGCGGAAATATTTCTGTGAAGTACCCCTTTCCACCATTGTGTCGATCGCCCGAGAGACCGTTTTCCAAGAAGATTCTACAGCAAATCCTTTCTAACGGATATCTTGCACCATTCTCAATTACTTGCTTAGGAACAGGCATCTTGCCTGTTCTTGACAATGGTGCAAGATGTGAGTTCTAACGGATACCTGCCACCATGATTAAAAACAGGCAGGATGCCAATTCCAGTCATCAGATAACTTTTCTTGTCGGGCCCGCACTCGCGGACGCCGGTGGGGCCGGCTTTTGGCCTGTGAAGCGAGAGAGGTTTTTGTGGATCTGGCTTAAGAGGCCTATTCCTGACACGGGTGCAACATCTCAGTTCTAAGAAATATCTTAGTTCTGAATTCATCCCGATAAAATAAGGTATATGACAATGGGAGTTATCCGTTGCCAGTCAGGCCCAAAACTCATACAGCATATTCCCGGTTTATGGAATGTAGGGACAAAGGCTTTCGCCGTGTCTAACCGGGAATCGAACGATAGGCGGGTGTACTTCATAAACGTAGAATCTGCTGTAACTCATAACTCACAGACCAAAACCCAAAACTCCCCCACCCTCAAACTCGATCGCAAATCTCCAATTTAAAACCCCTATGCTCCTCTGTCCCCGCTGTCAATTTGAAAATCCCAATCCAAACAAGTTTTGTCAACAATGCGGAAATTCCCTAATTTACAAACCTTGCCACGAATGCGGTGCCCAAGTCGCTTTTAGCGCCAAAGAATGTCAGAATTGCGGCGTCGCAACAGGTCAAGTGTGGCGGGCCATTATCTCCGGTCGATCGAATTTTCCACTCCTTGAGCCAGACGAATCCACCCTACCTCCAGCCGAGTTTCCGCAAAAACCAGACATAGTTCCAGAAACCGCATCGCCCCAAAACTCTCCTGAACCAATCGCAGACGCCATTAAAACAGAAATAACCACCCCAGCCGAACCCCGAACAGCAGTGGCACCAACTTCTCCACAGCCAAGCGACGGCGAATTTAGCAGCCGAGAAATAGACGCTGTGGAAGCCGTGGGGGCGATCGCACCAGCATCCTTTCAAACAACAGAAAAAAGCTCTACTACAGCACCAGAGGCGGAAAAAACCCCATCTGAGCACAATTTTACAACCGCATCACAGCCCAAACAAATCCACGAAGCAACACAGAACCCGGACAGCCCAAACATAGCTGACATCTCCCCCCAATCTCCAGAATTCCCCGCCCGCAATTCAGAATATATAATCCCTTCCCAGCCAGCAGGAGCTTATTTAGACACCCAGCAGCGCTACCAACTCCTAGAAACCCTGCCGCCGAGAAAACCCTCAGACACAGTAGCAGTAACAGTATTGGACTGTCAGCCGCTGGAAATGTCACCCCTCAAAGCAATGCTAGCAGCCAACTCTGCCAGCGTCGCCAGACGAACCTCCCCCTACACCGCAGCAATCAAACCCGGAGAAAATTCGACCAATTCCGCCTTAGCAGAGCTTTGCCAAGGCATAGCTGAACCTTATCTGGCACTCCGGTGGCAATTCTCTCAAAACCTGCCAGTCATTCACGATAGCTGGTCGGACAACGAACAGGCAGTGCTGCTGCTAGAAGACTGTTCCCAATGGCCGCTGCTGGTAGAACGGTGGAATCAACCCGAAACTTCCACCCAGCAAATTTTATACTGGCTGCACGAAATGACAGAACTGTGGGCTGCCCTAGAACCCTGGCGCTGTCGGCAAAGCTTGTTGGAACTGACAAATTTGCGAGTCAACCCCGACTCTTCCTTTTCCTTGGCTTCTTTGCGGCTGCAATACCTCTATCCCGAACCCGCCGGCTCAAACCTGCAACTGGTAGATTTGGGGCAACTGTGGCAGGTGATATTTAGCCAGTCCGATCGTACTCAGTTTGGCGCATTGCTCGAACTGCTGCAACAAATGTACAGAGGCGAGATTAACACAATAGAAGAATTGCGATCGCGCCTAGAAACTGTTCCCCTCGAACTCCAACCCGCACCTCCACCAAGCTCAACCCCGGAGCGCGGGCATTACCGCAGCCCCGACGAGTCGCCCCCCGACGTTGGCGAGGTCTTAACCCAGCCCATGCCACTCCAGATTTACAGCTTAGAAGACGCAGGCCTCACCGATGTCGGCCGCACGCGCGACCACAACGAAGACTTCTTCAGCATCTGGACTCAGCTCAACAAACTCGAAAGCTCCTTCGGTCGCATCTTTCAAACCAAAGGGCTTTACATTCTCTGCGACGGCATGGGCGGACACGACAGCGGAGAAGTAGCCAGCCAACTAGCCGCTGAAACCCTCAGAGAATTCTTTCAAACCTGTTGGGAAAATCAACTACCTCCGGCAGACACCATCCGCGAAGGAGTGCTGCTAGCCAACAAAGCCATCTTTGAAATCAATCAAAAGGACGGACGCTCCGGCAGCGCCCGCATGGGTACAACTCTAGTCGCAGTTTTAGTTCAAGACACCCAATTCGCCGTTGCCCACGTCGGCGACAGCCGCCTCTACCGACTGAGAAAGGGACAAACCCTAGAAAAAATCACCTCAGATCACGAAGTCGGGCAGCGCGAAATTAAGCGCGGCGTTGACCCGGAAACTGCTTATGCCCGTCCCGACGCCTATCAACTAACTCAAGCCATCGGCCCGCGAGACAGTAATTTTCTCAAGCCAGAGGTGCAGTTTTTAGACTTGTGCGAAGATACTTTATTGATTTTGGCCTCCGACGGCCTGACAGATAATGATTTGTTGGAAACTCACTGGCCCAGCACTCTCGAACCCCTGTTCAATCCCCAAGCTAATCTCGATCGCGGAGTTGCCGAGTTGATTGAATTGGGCAACAAACACAACGGTCACGACAATATCACGGCAATTATCATTCGGGCCCAGGTAGGCGCATTTCGATTTTAAAATTTGGATGCTGCTAACTTTGTCTTGGTGGCGCTGCCCGCTACCGTCAGGGTTAAACCTGCAATTGTTGCAGTCCAAGAGAACAGCAACGACCGTTTCCTGGTCAGGCTTGACTTTCTGTGCTCTTACCTAAATTTTGATTTAATTAAAGCGACCGTTGGTATCCGTCATCAAAAACTTGTTCGGCTTGCGGTCATCAGCAAGCAATGTCATTAAAAGAACGAGTTTTTGATTGCGAGTGTTGCAATCTGTTGCTCGATCGGGAAAACGCAGCGATTAATTTGGCTATCATTCCCATTATAAGCGAGTAAGGATGCGTCGTCCTGAATTCACGCCTGTAGACTAGAAAGAGCCGACTCCCTAGAAATAAGTAGGAAGTAAGTTTCTTATAGCGGTTCTCGAAAAAGTGAGGTATGCCCTATGCCCTATGCCCTATGCCCTATGCCCTATGCCCTATGCCCGACAGTACCTCATCTTTCTGAGAAAGGCTATATGTGTCATATATATCAGTATTGTCCACTTTGTATCAATCTGATGTGGCAGATTAATCACATCAATCGAAAATGCTGCTGACTCTTTTAGATCCAGAAAAACAGACCCCCCTGCAACAGTGGAGTTTCGAGAGCGAGTCCATTGTGCGCATCGGCCGCTCTCCTGAAAATCACGTTGTGATCCCCAATGCTTTAGTGTCGCGGGAGCACCTGGAATTGCAAAGAGTTAAAAGCGGCACGTCCAGTCAGTGGTACTTAGTCAATTCCGGGACAAATGGCACTTTTGTTAACGGTATTCTCATGTCTCAGGGTTGGATATCCGACGGTGCTCTGATCCAGTTGGCGCGGGGCGGCCCAACTCTGCATTTCCAAGCTATTACTATTGAAGTCGGCGGCAAAATTGAGGCGAACCCCAGCCTCAATCTCGCCGCCCCGAGGTGTACCCACGCGGGAAACCCGCCGGGGAATTTATTCTGCATTCACTGCGGCGAACCGATTAAAGTCGATCGCACAGTCCGTCACTACCAAGTGCTGCGAACTTTGGGCCAAGGCGGTATGGGGACAACGACTTTAGCCTGGGATCGAGAGAAAGCGAAAGCTCAACAACCCGGAAGTTCCCCCGCAGCTTCTCTCGTAGTGCTCAAGGAAATGAATGCTGACATGGCTCAAATAGTCAAAGCTCAAGAACTGTTTGAACGTGAAGCTAAAACTCTCAAGGCCCTCCACCATCCCGGAATTCCTCAGTTTTTTGACTTTTTTGTGGAAGGGGGCAAAAAATACTTGGTGATGGAAATGCTCCACGGCGAGGATTTAGAAAAACGCATCTACAACCGCGGCCCTGTTGCTCCCCAGCAAGCAATAGAGTGGATGATCCAAACCTGTGAGGTTTTGGACTACATTCACTCTCAAAAACCCCCGATCGTCCACCGGGATATTAAACCTGCTAATTTGCTGGTGCGCCACCGCGACAATTGCATTACACTGCTGGATTTTGGCGCCGTTAAAGAAATCGGCACTCCTCCGGGCACTCGCATCGGCGTTGAAGGCTACACCGCACCAGAACAAGACCGGGGACAGCCTCTCCCTCAGTCGGATTTATATGCTATTGGGCCTACTTTGATTTTTTTGCTGACGGCCCAAAGCCCTCAAAACTTTTACGGGAAAATAGCTGGAGGTTACGGGTTTAAGCTCGAAAATATTCCGACGATCGCCCCGAAGCTGCGGGAGACCATTTTGCGAACCACCGCAGCTAAGCCTGGCGATCGCTTTCAAACTGCTCAACAATTAGCTCGAGCTTTAGCAGCTTGCCTTTAACAGAAGCAAGAAATCATTAGTCATTAGTCATTAGGAAAAAGTCCGCTGTCATGCGTCATTCGTCAGTAGAAAGAGGGAACAGGGAACAAGGAAGAGGGAAGAAGTTAGCAACGGAAAATTTATGAAAGACAATTTAACCGATCGCATCTTCATTTCTCCCAGACACCGAAGTCCTCCGTCTCCTCTGTTATTCCTCGTCCCAAGCTTCTACAGCTATCAACTCGCTAACGGGGTCTTGCATAGAAAAATCAAACTCTTGGAGTTGCTGTTTCCAGTAAGGCCATTCGTCGCCGTAAAGCAGAGCAATTTTCCAAATGCTGTCTGTGGGCTTGATAATGTCAGACGTGACGAGAGAATGCACCTGACGCTGGAACTTAACCATCGGCTGTATAACCTGCTGGCTCATAATACCTCTTGAATTGTTTAAATCTTGTGTAATTACCACTTCCCAGCTCACACTTTTACCGCAGTTTCGCCAAGAACAGTCTCGCCAAGATACGTGTAGATTTTTGTCGGGAAGCTACATATTCAACTTGTATCTTAACACAGTTCGTTTTGACAAGGGCCTATAAGCAGGACTGAAGAGTCAAGACTGACTTCAAAGAATTAATCATCTTTAAAATGTCCCGCTATATGCTGTCGATCGGCAGTGGGAGGTTTGCCGCCTCGATTGTATGCACGCAAGTGGCAGATGCAAGGGCTGCGTTCGGCTTGTTTTTGACAAGGCCCTACGATGAGCGAGAAACTGCAACTACTGCTCGAACGCTTGCGAAAGCCTAATTTCGGATTTGTGACCGCTCAACCACACCTGTTTCACCTTTGACGCTGGGTTCGCTGTGAGAGTGGGGTCTGAGATACATAAACTGATTATAACTCTACTGACCGCCAAAGCGATCGAAAATTGTTGGATACTGTTGATCGCCACCCCTAAATGTCGATCGAACATTCAAAGGCGACAGCAGAGCGGGCGTACAAGCAAGTTCCAAACCCATCGTCCGTCCTGATTGAGTCAATCTAAAATCTAAAATCTAAAATCTAAAATTGTATGACTTGGACAAGGCGACACATTCTCACTCTGGCTGATTTTACCTCAGACGAATACGACACGGTGCTGCAAACTGCAGCCAGTTTTCGGGAGGTGCTCGGCCGCCGCACGAAGAAAGTGCCGGCCCTGCAGGGTCAAGTGGTCGCGAATTTGTTTTTTGAACCTTCTACCCGGACTCGCAACAGTTTTGAGTTGGCGGCGAAGCGGCTGTCGGCGGATACGCTAAATTTTACCCCCGGCAGTTCTTCTCTGACGAAGGGGGAGACTATTCTGGATACGGCTAAGACTTATTTGGCGATGGGAACGGATTTGATGGTGATCCGGCACGAACAAGCTGGAGTTCCCAGCACAATTGCTTCGGAAATGGATCGCTTGGGTTCGAGAGTCAGCGTTCTCAATGCTGGAGACGGCCAGCACGAACACCCGTCGCAAGGTTTGCTAGATTTATTTACTATTTGTTCTCTGTTAGATACCGAACGTCCGCGGCTGGAACTTTTAGCGGGCAAAAAAATTGCTGTGGTGGGGGATATCTTGCATTCGCGGGTGGCTAGGTCTAATATTTGGAGTCTAACGGCTTCTGGGGCAGAGGTTCATTTGGCCGGGCCGCCGACTTTGCTGCCGCTGTTGTTTGCTGAGTGTGGCGACGGTAGGGAAGGCAAATTATTTTTGCACTGGCAGCTTGAACCTGCTTTGGCCGATGCTGATTTTGTGATGACTTTGCGGCTGCAAAAGGAACGGATGAGCGATCATTTGCTGCCGAGTTTACGAGAGTATCATTCTTTGTTCGGGATTACGCGCGATCGGCTCAAACTCTGCAAGCCGGATGTGAAGGTGTTGCACCCGGGCCCGGTTAACCGCGGCGTGGAAATTAGTTCGGATTTGATGGACGATCCGCAGTTTAGCTTAATTTCTCAGCAAGTTACCAGCGGCGTGGCGGTGCGGATGGCCTTACTTTACCTGATCGGCGGGGGTAAAGTTTAGGTTGTTAGCTGTTACTGATTAATTTCCGATATTTGATTATTTTCAGTCTCCATCGCCTCTTTACAAGAATCGTTACCCGGTCAGACCGAGTAACGATTAAAACTCTTTCTAGAAATGTAAAGTGATCTAGTTAAGAGTTAGGAGAGCCAGGACGAAGACACCCAGCCGCCACCTTCGAGTTGAGCCCAGCCGTTTCTGTAACGACCGGTCAATGCCACATTGTCTCCATTGTATAACTTGCCGATGACATGAGCACAGCCATTGGGGCGGTGGCGGATATTCAGTCTGCCGCCGTTGGTTGCAACTTCGGCGTAGCTGTTATGGCTGCGATGGCCGCCGCCGCAGCGTTGTTTGTAGCAACCGGCCTGCGCTTCGCCAGTGGCGCCCAGAACAGATAGAGCTACTGCCAGACCTGCAACGCCTACCCATGCAGAATTAGGAATTTTCAATTCCAGTTGGAGTTCGGACTCTGGAGATTCATAAGCAACAAAAGAGTGGCTCAATGCTAGTGCTTCCATAGTTTCCTCGTGATTGTTGTTAACATTTGTTGGTGCAGACTCAGGTCAAAACCTCAATTAACAGCCAAAACCATTAACTTATGTGTCCCAAAAGGCACAAGAGGGCGTTACGGTCTTGCTTTTACTGAGCATTCACCAATTAGCCTGAACCCTGCACAGGTATATCATGTCATTTAAGTAGCTTTTTGGAACAAAAAAATAAATAAAGTTTACATCTGCTGCTAAAGATTGGGGGGACGCGGATAAGTAAGAGGGCAGAATTAAACTTAACTGTGTCATTCAAAAGGGAAGGAAGTAATCGTTTGGGGCTGGAGATTGCTTGCAGCGAGTTGGGAATGAGACTATTTATTTTGGTGTGCTGACTTATTGAGTTGCTACAGCCCGATCGCCAGTTATTCGATCGAACAAGCATCCTGCTCGTCTTAAAGCACGGTCTTAATTTGGTTCGGGCTAGTTATATTGTAGCCGATCGCACTGGTGCAAAAGTTCGGGCCGATGGCGTCGGGCCCTTGCCCGTGCTACGAGATTAATCTAAAAATTAGTCTCCCTGTGTCCCGGACAAGAATGCAAGACAAATCCATCGCGACTTGATTTGTGTCAAGATCAATTAACATATCCAGCACCACTTCTTTCGCAATGAACTCCTTCGCTGCACTTTCGATCGGCACAATTCCTCAACGCCATGAATCAGACAGCTTCGCCATTACCATAGCGCCGTTGTCTGTAGAGGAAATATACGCTTTGGCAGATGACCCCGCGAACGGAGCCGTGGTAATGATGAGCGGTACCGTCCGCAACCAAACTGGCGGTCAAGCTGTAGTTTCCCTAGAATATCAAGCCTACGAACCGATGGCAGTGCGAGTATTCCAGCAAATCGCTACTGAAATCCGCCGCCAGTGGGCCGATGTGAATCGGGTTGCCATTCACCACCGCGTCGGACACTTGCAGGTGGGCGAAATCAGCGTACTGGTGGCTGTTGGCTGTCCCCACCGGGACTCGGCTTTTGCAGCTTGCCAGTACGCGATAGATACGCTCAAACACAATGTACCGATTTGGAAAAAGGAACATTGGGCCGACGGTTCTAGCAGTTGGGTTAGTATTGGATCGTGCGAAGTTGTTGGGCATTAGTCAATCGATTTTAGATTTTAGATTTTAGAGTCTAGATTGAAGAGGGGAACTTGTTACGATCGGGTAACGTCAAAAAATGTGGAATGTTCGATGAGCCAATTCCACCGATGAGCGACTTTATTTCCGTGTCCTGGTCTGCGGTTGTGGCGACCGTTCAAAGAGTGCAATTGCCAGCCGAAAAACTCTCTAATTATGACTTGGTGTTGCGGTGTCAGGAAGGAAATCGACCTGAAAGCACTGCTTTTTCAGAACTGTTGAAGCGGTATCAGTCCCACGTAGACAGGGTTCTCTATCACTTGGCCCCTGACTGGCAAGACCGAGCAGACTTGGCTCAGGAAGTCTGGATTCGAGTCTACCGCAATATTAACCGCTTGCAAGAGCCTGTTAAATTTCGGGGCTGGCTGAGTCGCATCGCCACTAATTTGTTTTACGATGAGTTGCGCAAGCGCAAGCGGGTGCGAACTCCGCTGTCGCTGGACGTACCCCGTACTCTGGAAGATGGCGAGGTTGATTGGGAAATTCCGGCCGACAGTCCGGGGCCTGATGAAGATTTGACGACTAGAGAATTTTACGAGCAGTTGCGGGTGGCGATCGCAGATTTGCCGGAAGTATTCCGCACGACAATTGTTTTGAGAGAAATAGAAGGTTTAGCATATGAGGAGATAGCGGAAATGACCGGAGTTTCTCTGGGAACTGTCAAGTCCCGAATTGCTAGAGCTCGCCAAAGATTGCAGTTGCAATTGCAAAAATATCTCGACGGTAATTAGCCAGAGTGCTTTCAGAGGCGGGTCAAGAAGATTTGGTGATGTTTGCTGTGACATCAAAACTTCTCTTTTAAAATATAAATAAGCAGTAAATCATCCTAATAGCGAGCGCGTGCTTCCCCCAATTGGAGCAAGTGATGTGAAATATGAATTCTAACTTTGAATCGGATAAACATCAAAATCAGCAAGGTCTCCGGGATTCACTCGCCCAAAATCAAGCTAACAACAATTATCCCCAGGGAAATGTAACTACTATGATGCGCGATCGCTTTGAATTGCTGAGTGCCTACCTCGACGGCGAAGTGACGGCGGCAGAACGCCGGCAAGTTGAGGACTGGCTGACAAATGACCCCACTACGAAACGTTTGTACTCGCGACTGCTGATGATGCAGCATGGTTTTCAGACAATGCCGGTGCCTGCTGCGGAACAATCTGCACAGGAGTTGGCGACGAAGGTTTTGCAGCGGGTTGAACGCAAGCCGATACGGACTTGGGTTTTGGGGGGAGGTGCGATCGCAGCTTTGTTGATTGCGGTGGTGTCTGGTGTCGGTGGCGGCCGCCAATTGTTTGCTCCCCAGTTTGCTCGATCGCCCGTTCCTGCTGAATCTGATGGTTTGATAGTGGCTTTGAACGAGCCTTTAGTCGAGATTGTTAATCCCAACGATTTGATGCTTGGCGTGAATGCACCGATAATGGATATTCCCAAAGTTGGTGTAGCAACCCCTCAGAAGTCTTTGCCAAAGGCGCAGTAAGGTTTCTGTTTTGAGCAATAACCGAAGTTGCTAAGCTCCCTAGAAAAGGGGGCTTTTTGCCGTTTTTCCCAGTTTTTCAAGGTGGATATATTCTTTGACACTTTCCTGGCTTTAAATGACGAATTGTGGGGCGATCGCATCTTAATATCCGAGTAGGTAGCTAGTGGAATTAGAACGCGCGATCGCACTTGTCATCGGTTTTTTGCAGATTGGCGATCGGCAACAGCAATGTCTCCTCAATTTCCTGCCGCACAGCAGGAGATACATTACAACCGCTATTGAGGCACTTTACCAGCAATTTATTAGCATCGTAATAATTCTTTAGCAATGACTTCTGCTGTTCGCTAAATTGCCAAACGCGACGCACATCGCGATACAAAATCATCATTTGTCTTAATCGCTTATCCCAAGCCTGACCGTTATCTTGCCACCATTTTGCAAATATCTCTTTGTCACTTTTTGGATCGGGCAGTTGTTCCAGAAGTTCTTGTATCCCTTGCCTTTGTTCAGGCTTAAGGGCAGGTACAAGGTCGCAGTCAAGAACAAGGTCAAGGTTAGGGACGAGGGTACGTTCAAGGGTAAGCCTGATGTAACCAAGAGTAGGCTCAAGCGCATCCTTAAGGACGGTATTCAGGGCAAGGTCAAGAGCACCTTCAAGTGCAAGGTTAAGAACCTGTTCTAGAGCTTGTCCCACAACTTTTTTCAGATTAGGGTCAAGAGAAAGGGCAAAGCCGCAGTCAAGGAGGGGATATTCAAGGGTCAAGTAAAATGCTCTAACTGCCGCAGGTTTGTAGGGAAAATCAACAGAAAGGGATTTTTTGTTGATCCACATTAGGAACTGCTGCAACTGCTCATCCTCAGCGACCAGTCCATCAACTTGCTGCTTAATTGACAGCAACAAGTCATCAGCTTTTTGCAACATTCCAACTGCTAAGAATAATACTTCTCGCCAACGCTTCTCGGTCAGGTGGCTGACCAGTTTTTCCAAGGCTTGTGGAGCGGAATTGTTAACTATTTCTGTAGCAGTCAAATACTCTTGAAATGTTAGATGAGAAA
Organism: Microcoleus pseudofavosus SVA1_A4; assembly: GCF_036700565.1. Taxonomy (NCBI): domain Bacteria; kingdom Bacillati; phylum Cyanobacteriota; class Cyanophyceae; order Oscillatoriales; family Microcoleaceae; genus Microcoleus; species Microcoleus pseudofavosus. The sequence continues at coordinate 33,181 of NZ_JAUBPE010000018.1, read as the reverse complement.
ACGAATAAATCCCTCTTGCCCTTTCCACTAATAATCCATGTTGTGCCTCGATCGCCTTCAGCACAACCTCACTGTCCATCTCCAAGTGAACGGGGTCAATTGTGGCATCGGGCAAGTTAGCTAGATAGTCGGCAATCAATTGCTGAACAGTGTTTTTTTCAAAAAAATAATCGCCATGCTCAAAAGTAATAGCTGCCACAAAAGCAAGTAAATGTTTCTTGTGGCACAAATTCAAATCGCGATAAACTTCATCCCGTTTAATGCCTCTGGTTTCATCCCATTTTCTGAGCATAATTTCCATTCCTTCCTCATACAAATTGGCTCGGTTGGATGGAAAATCAGCTTTGGCTTGGAATACTAAACAAGTCAAATTCAGCAAGATAGGCGTTACTGCAAGTTCTCGGATTTGCTGATTTTTTTGCATTTTCAGCTTCTCTAAAAATTGAGATACTAAAGCTTGGCCTGCTTCCAGATTTTGGAAAAATCCCACATACCAATTGCGAGCAAAAGCCGCGATTTGCTCGTCATTAAAATCGGCTACCTCAACACAGGTAAAAGCTTCGTCGTGAAATCGGTACTTAGCAGCGGCAATTCGACAGGTAATAATAAACTGATTGTTGTAATACCTTCGGACAAACTGACAAATCTGTCTGACGACTGCATCGCTATTTGATTCGGGCACTTCATCTAAGCCGTCCAATAAAATCAAACCTCTGCCTTGACTGAGTGCGAATTCAGTTTGCGATCGCCCTTCTACTCCGCAACTAGCAAATTCGTCGCTGATATATTCTAATAAGTCAAGACTAGCGATTTCAGCAAAGGTTTTCAGAGAGATAAAAATCGGTATTTTGTTGGCTTGAAATTTGGCGCGATCGCACTGAATGGCGATGTGTTTCAAAAAAGTAGTTTTACCGGAACCAGGTTTGCCGAGTACCATCAGTTTAGAGTGAGATTTCACCGCATCCAATCCTGGTACTCGTTTCTGATGCACTTTGCCTAAACCCAAGCGGTTAAAGTTATCCGCATTTGGGTTGAAGTCTCTGAGTAAATCGCTAATTTCTCCCGGCTGCCAACTGGTAATTTCCTCCAAAATGTTGACTTCAACGTAGAGGTTGCTGACATCAACGGGCTGTGCAATATCCAACAGTTGCATTTTGCTGTAAAGCTGTTGGATTTTGCTGTGGCATTTTTGCCGGATCTCTTGCACTACCGAATCAATGTCTAAATTCCGTGGCTGCGGATTTTCGGGTGGAGGACGATCGACAATTTCTTCCCAATCCAAATGCAAAACCGTGCAGAAAGCCTTGAAAGCATTAGCTTTAATGGGTTCTCTTCCTCGTAAAAAACGCCTCCAAGTTGGCAGCGAGAGGCCATCGGCATAGGGCCCTGCCTCTGTCCAAGTTCGATCGGGCTCTAATTTTTGACTAGCTTCTACTAGCCATCTGGGGTCTTCTATCGTCCATCCCCTTTCTCTTCTAGCTTGCTGAATTTTTACTAATCCCTCTTCAGAGGTTTTGAGGGTTGTCATTGTATAATTTAATTTTCTATTTGTAAATGTCAGTTTTCGCTCAGTTTAGCGATCGCAAACTGAGTTTGTCAAGACCCCAGCAACAAAGAGAAAATGATCGTGACAACAACTGCACGGCATAAGTAGGTAGGCGCAAATAAACCCGTTCATGTAACAGAATGTAAAGTGAGTGTAAGCCCGCTCGATTGCTTCGCTTCACTTCGTTTTGCCTCGCTTTTGACTACTTATGTATTTTCATACTCATCTACTTACGGGAAAAGTCAGGCATAAATCATGCAAAATTAATTGTTCAGAATGCCCCTTTCTTTTTTAGGTAAAAAGTACACATTAAATGATGACAAAGGATAGCAAAATGAGAGATAACATGGATGAAATTCCGTCAGGTGGGATAGGTATAAAATTATTGGCTATAATTGCCGATGAGCTAAGCTATACCCGCACTTCTGAGGGTCGAAGAAACAGTTTGTTAATTGTCAAATATTTTCAGACTGTACCACCCCAACATAGCACTAAAGCTGGTTTTTCAAAGCGTCATATCAATGTTTTAAACAGCTTTAACTGGCTTCCAGAGCAACGAACTCGCCAATCAGATCGAAGTTCTAACCAGCCCATTCAAAAAATTAGCCTTCAAGTAAATACTGATATCAAAGCTGTTGCTCAAGTTTTATCGTGGGTCGAACAATTAGAGTATCTACCCATTCCCGAAGCAGTTTTCCAGCAGTGCAAACTTGCGGCGATTGAAGGTTTTACTAATGCTGTTCGGCACGCTCACAAAAATTTGCCCTTAGAAACTCCAATAGAGCTTGAAATAACCGTATTTAACGAACGCCTAGAAATCAAAATTTGGGATTTGGGAAAGTTTTTTGACTTCCAAGCTAAATTGAAAGAAGATTTGCCAGAAGAAAGTCTGTTTAGTTGGAACGAGCAGGGATTTACGACTAAATCTGTTCTATAATTGCCCGTTGTCAACAATACGAAGAAACATTTTTGTTATGGTTGTTGATACTGCCCCCAAGATTCTGGTTGTGGATGGTGACCTACCCATCCGCAATCTAGTTCATCGCTTTTTGAATCAGAAATATCAAGTAGATTCAGCAGCAGATGGCGATCGTGCTTTAACATTTTGATGTCACTGGATCGCAGTTTATTAAAACTATTCGGGGTTACGGTTACAGGTTCGATCCGCCCGATCGCACTGCAATGGCAATTTACTAAGCTCATCGGCATTAACCACCTTATTTGGTGAAAAACCTATTTTCCCACCTGCCGTGGGGCAGCCAGATGCCTCCTAGGGAACGAACGCGATCGGGTAACATGAAGTAAGCCCAAGCCGTGCCTAAAGGTTTGAGGTGTCGATCGAAGATTTCGATGGACTGCCGCTGATATTCGTTTTGTGTCGGTTCCCGCAGCGGATCGTAGTCTTCAAGTCGGTCTAAATCGTCCAAAATAGCCGAATTTGCGAAACAGAGGAGAAAACCGCAGACTGTGCCATCTCCGGCCATCATCGCAGGATAGCCGATCGGCAGGGCAAAAAGTTGACCGCGGGCGATCGCCGGGCAAGCATCCACAACTTTTCCTTCGCAGTAGCGGAGGTAGTTGCACTCCCCCGGTTTGAGAGTGCCGTAGACAAAGACTTTCATCGGGTAGGGCCTAACCGCTAGTTTTTGCTAACATAGATGGCTAAACTAATAGTTTAAGTCTCGCGGGCGATCGCGACTGCAATCTTGATAAATTTCGTTGTTTACCCTTTCTTATAATTCATGACTCTAGCAGTTAGTTTTATTGCTTTTGGACTTCGGCCTTTGTACTTGAGCTCTTTCTTGCCCTCCCTGCCCCTGGACAGCTTGTTTTCGACTCAAGGGATTATGGTGATGCTGCTGGCCGCCTATGCGGGGGCGATGTGGATGTTTCTCACCAGTGCTCCGAAGGTACACACGGTGATGGTATCGGATCTCGGACAAGCGAGGGAGTTTTATGAAGGTATGCTAAACCTGCCAGTAGCAGAAGTGCCGCTGCACTACTACTACAATTACGAGCAAACTTTGGGGACAACTGGTATCGATCCGCTGTATTTGTCGCCTAATGTCGGGAGGGCAACGAGCTCTCAAACGATGGGGAGTCCAGATGGTTTGTGGTATCAGTTGATGAAAAATACCCAACTGCACATCATTAGCGGGGCCGGTGCAGGGGAAAAAAATCGCCAGCGTCACGTTTGTTTCGATCGCGATTGTTTGGATCAGCTATTGATGAGGGTACAAACTCGCGGCATTAGTTATAAAATTCGCCGAGAAAAGCCGCTGAATTTTTTGGTCAAGGATTACGACGGCCGGGTCATTGAAATGGCTGAGGTTAGTAATTAAGCTGACAGGCAAAAAAATTTAGATATAGAAATCCGGTTTCTCCCAGAAAGCGGGTTTCTAAAGTTACGAGTTTGTCAGTCATTGTTGCTATGACTTCTTCGTCTCCGTTGCAACTTAACTAAATCTTTAATTTTTACCAAACATTGTTTAAAACCGAGAACTTGATTCAAGAGGTAAAGCAGATGGGACAGACCAAATTAATCGATCAGTTTAATCAAGATGGATATGTTAAGCTCCGGGGTTTTTTTTCAGAAGCCGAGATGAGAACACTGATCGAGGATATTAAACAAGCCGATCCGAAGCACATTGACAATAATCTGAATAAAGGAAGCTTAACTTTTCACAGTCAGCTATTCAAATACAGTGAAAAGATCCAAAACTTCATCTCTCAACCCCGACTTGTGGAACTGCTTGCACAATTCATTGGTCCAAATTTCTGGGTGCGGTGGGATCAGGCAGTAGCCAAAGGACCTGGAGCAGAAACCTTTCCTTGGCATCAGGACAATGGCTACAGCAAGCTTAAGGATAATCACTACCAACTGTGGATTGCACTTACCAGAATGACCCCCGAAAATGGTGGGCTGTGGTTACAACCGGGCAGTCACAAAAAACGGCTGCCGCACAAATTTGAAGGTAACTATGCTGTGTATGATGGAACTCCTGAGAGTCCACTCTTCATTGAAGCAGAAGCGGGGGATCTTGTTTTGTTTTCCTCGCTGACACTTCACAGTACCACACCTAATGTTTCGCAGGAAACCCGCTGGGCTTACGTGATTGAGTACATGTCCCTCAATCACGTCGATCCTGCTGTCAAACCGCCCTATTTTGTGGTTGCCCGTAACGGTAAATCCCAGCCAGAGTTTGTTAATCTTCATACAGGTTTCCTGAACCCCTGGAATCATTTGAAATACGTTGGTTATCGCTGGCATTTCAAGCAACTGTTGCCAAGCAGGCTGAAACTATTTCTAAAGAGAGCAAAGTTGGTAGCAAGTAAGTAATACCAATTCTCACTGTACGCTCACTAGGTGAAGCGCGAATGTACTGCGTAAGCCATTCGTACTTCACCTAGAACCCTAGAAGCATTAGGTTGATTTTACTGGATTTGATATCACTTAGTTATTACTTCAACGCCCGATCGCTCTAATTCTATATCTGTCAAAGAGACTGCTTTCCGGCTGAAAATTTGGAAGTAAAGAGAAACAAAAAACTCTTTGACTGGAAAAACGATAAAAGTCAAAGGATTAATTGTCACGATGATATTGCGCGCATCGGCTTTAGCTTGTTTGACAATTTGCTGCGCTACCCAGTCGGGAGACATAATGCCGATCGGGTTTAAATTGCTTTTAAACGGCCCTAAAATCAGTTTGCGAACGATGCAGGGCGCATCCAGCCGGCGCAGGGTGACTAAATCTCCCAGGGCGCGTTTGCTGAGTTCGTACAGGGGACTGACAGCGGGAATTACTTCTGCTTCGGAAGTGTTGATCCAGACTTCTTTGCAAGCGATGTTTTCGTTAGTGCGGACTGTTAAGAAAAAGAGTTCCATCAGCCGCCACGCGGAAAAAGTGTTAATTTCGTATGAGTTGGCGATCGCCTCTCCGGTTCTTTCTCCCTGTACGTTAATCCCGTGATTGATGACGAGAATATCGATTTTTTCTAACAATAGGGCTAAGTCTGCCTCTTGGCCAGCTTGCCAAGTTACGGTTTTTACAGGTAAATTTTCGCCGTCTACATTCAAAGTAATTTCCTCATTTCCAGAGGAGAGGGCGATCACTTTTGCACCAGCTTTGTGCAGGTGTTTGAGTAGCAAACGTCCTAAAGTTCCCGATGCACCGGTGACGGCTACAGTTTTGCCTTTGAGAGAAAGTGCTGTACCCATAAGTTGATCTATTAAGGTGAAAGTACCGCAATAGTAAGCATTTTGATTGTCGAAGTGGTGCCGCCAATGATAAGGTTTATTAACTAACCACTTGCCAGGGGGAGTCAGGAAGTCTCCCGGTTGGTGGGTGATGTCGGTTAATTCGTCTGCACCTTTGATGCCGCACCCGCGGGCGATCGCGCTCAACAAAAAGCCTAAAGTATAAATACAACCCGCTGCTGCGCCCCAGTGATATGCCGGCAGCCCAAAATAAGCTACAACCCACAGCAACAAGCCTAAAACCATCATCGCCGCAGCTTCGGGCACGTCGTGACGCCAGTGTGCTTGCTTGTAAATTGTCTCGCTGACGGCTGTCAAATTCGGGCGGAAAACGCGGTGATGCCAAGTGTGCAGCTTTTGCAGGGGTGCCCAATAATGGGACACGACGTGATAAAAGTCTCGTATTATTTCTGCCCAGCAGACAGAAGCTATTGCCACAGCGCCGACTATCCAGTAATTTACCATGCTCGCACCAGTTTGAAATTTGAGATATTAGATATTGTCTGCTTTGAAAGATAACTCAAAATGGCTTTTATTGCTAGTCTGGTAGTTGACTCAGGCGTTTTAAAATCTGCAAAACGCGGTACAATTCATTGCCGGGATTGGAAATAACAAATTCAGCCGATCGCGCATACTGGGGAGTTTCGCCTCTAACTAACTTGACAAAATTGAAGTTAGCACCTGTGGCAATCATCCCAAAAGTAGGATTTTCTGGGTTCGGATATGCCAGCATATATGTCAGGAGTTGGGCAAGCGCTTCGTCAGTTGAAAACGAAAGTTGTTTGGATTCAATTACTGTCACCCACAAGTTTGCTTTCATAATTAGGATATCTATTCTGCCTTCGATGATTCTGCCTTCGTCTTCCTCTTGAATGGCGATCGACTTTTCGGCCTTGACTTGAAAAGGAGACTCATAAAGACCGGCAATAAACAAAATGGGGCTGATGATTGTTAGCTTGACTGCATTTTCCAATACAGGCGGGGTGTCTACCAAGTTGAAGTATATGTCTTGGACGCGATCGAGCAATTGTTTTTCTGAGTCTGTTACTTCGGGTAAGTTTTCTTGCCATTCTCGGAAAAATTCGCTGTTGCGAACTCGCTGTAAACCGAAGTTATCGATTAGATAGCGGAGGTTGATATCTCTTGCTTGTAGTTTTTGCATTATGATTAATAAATGATTTTATTGTGATTAATAAGTTTAACATTATTTAGATTTTTGACCGCCGATGAACGCAAATGAACGCAGATGAAATTTTGAGTAAATTAATTTGGCTGAGATGTCTGTTCATTGGGAAATGCGATCACAATTCGCTGTAAATTATTCTATTTTGGGGCCAATATACCCAATGATTATCTTTCCGGGCCCTAATTCTGTGCAAAAATGGAGTCGCCAAGCTCCCGGTGTCATGCGGATGTGCAAACTGAAAATACGCTTTTTCCCGTCAAGACACTGAATATTTAGTTGCTCTCTAAGCTGCTTAAGTCTTGACTCACTCTCTGGAGATGCCTTACTAGGAAGATTATCCAAATTTAGCGCTCCTTCTGTCCAGCTTTTAGATAATTCATCAAGCTCAAATAACTTTCTGACAACTTGTCGTAACATTTTCGGATCGACAAGGCTTTCTATCTGTTGGCTGACGCGATCGCAAAATTCCAGGCTGGAGAATAACTCATCTCGACGGTTCCAAAGCTCCAAACCGTCAACCACCGCTGTTTTCTGACGTTTCTTAATCCAATCAGCGTGTTCGAGAACATGGTTTTTCTGACTAGCATGAAGAACCTCTACACTTTCTTCTATCAGCTCCCCATTATCGTCAATTTGTATTAGTTCTAAATTGAGGCGACTGCTATTCCACAGCGATTCTGAATTCAGACTAATTGCCAATGTTTCAAGGTAGTGAGCAACTTTAAATCCTTCTGCTTGGCTACCCTGTAAAATCAACTCACAATCTGGAGCTTCAACTTTTATTTTAATATCTAGATCGGGAATATCAACGGATAAAGGATTTTTAGTTGCCAGAGTTCTCAGAAAAGTCTGCTCTTCTCTATTAACTTGAGGATCGTTGCGCCAACGAGAAAGAGGATAGTTTTCCGCAAGAAACATAGCATTAAAATCTGCTTGAGTGCGGATTCCCTTCAGTCCGCAGCGTTTAGCTTCACGCATCGTACTAATCAATTCAGACATCCATTGTTGTGCTGTAGAAATATCAGGAGCAAGAGTTCGCGCCGACAGTTCATTAAACACCATCTCCAAATCCATCGCTTATTCTCCTTCCACCGCAGGTTCCAACAAAATCTCCAAACTGTTGTCCCACTCATCAAAAAAACCATCCGGCCATCGATCAATTCGTCCGTTGCGATCGATTTTTGGCGATATTACCTCAGTCACAGCTTGTCCTTCTTTATTTTGACGCTGGAAGTAATGCAACCGAACATCTTTCGGGTCAAGTTTGCCCCCGTGAACCGCAAGGCGAATCCCGTTTAAAACATGATCGCTGTGAGTTTCTATTACAATTTGAACGCCACCGCTAGCCGCCAAAGCTAATAATTGACCCATTTTAACTTGTCCTTTCGGATGGAGATGCGCTTCAGGATTTTCAATTAAAATGATTGTACCAGGTGTTGATGCAAGTGCCGCTACAATAATCGGTAAAATGTAGCTAATTCCAAATCCCACATTAGTTGCACGGTAAGGATTGCTATCTCCATAGGAATATTGAAAACTCATTAAATCGACATCTGATTTTGCCTCAATTTTGAGTCGCGTACCCGGACTAATTTCTCCCATCCACGCCTCCACTTGGTCTATCAACTCCATTGATTTTACTTGAACATCACCTGGTTCAATCTTTGATTTTACATCAGGATGGCTGAGACTACTATTAGGAATAACTTGACCCCCTTTCACAGAAAGAAAATGTGCAGTATATTCACCTTTAATACCGAGTTGGTCAAGCTGTCGTACTTGGTAGTCTGACATTTCATTAAATGGACGCGGCCCGATCCGTTCTGCCTGAAGGTAGTGAAAGTTCTTACCAAAAAGATTCGATTGATACACTTCTGAACTAACTTGTTCCGAATCAATGTTCAACACATCTACCTCTTTGTCATATTTAAAAGTCCATACCCCCTTGCTGTTGTTTTCCCAAACAATGTCAAAACCAATTAATTCCTCTTTAGCTCCTTCAAACAGTGCGTCTTGAGCAGTACCAATCTTCACTAAGTCCCCATTAAGCGACAACCCTTTTTGTGGTAATAAACCCTGTTGATAAGATTGTCGCAGTAGCAGGAACGATTGCAATACCGAAGATTTACCAGTGCTATTTAGACCAGAAAATAAAGTCAAGTTTCGGAATTCTAATAATTGATTTGCAAAAGGTTTGAAGTTAAGCAAATTTAGTGAAGTAATCATGCAAGCACCTCGTTAATTATTTGTTCAATTATTCTAAATCGGTACTCTATTTTGTCAGCAGCCTGAGATATAGATGCTAGAAAATCTGGATCGTTATCTACATAATAGATGAATTTTTCAATTAAATTCTGCTTTTGCTGTTTCAATACAGTAATTTGTTCTTCCTTAAGTTGACTGAGAGTAACTGACCAACATTCAAACAATGCTTTGTTAATTGGATACCGCTTCTTTTGCTTGTGAGATATTTTACGAAAAGCACTTGTACCGAAGATTTCAAACGCTGCCATCATAGATTTTTTAAATTTTTTTTCGATCGTATTTAATTGTTCTTCATGCAAATTATTTACCTTAAATAAAGCGCGACTTAAAAACACATTTCTGTTGTCATTTGTGTCATTTTTATAATCTAGATAAGATGTAAGTGTAAAAGCTAGAAATCCCAGTATAAACTCTCTGTCATCCATCCGCATTTTACGCAATTTGCTAATATTAGTAACTTGCTGAAATTCTGGTAAAAGAGCCAACTTAGCTAAAAACTTTGTGGCCTTACCGGGGTTGAGAGCATGGCGGAGTTCTTGAGGAGACATCGGCAATCCACCTGTATTAATCCGTTTGAAAATATTATATTTAACTTCAGGAGGCGTACCTTTTCCAATCAAATAAACTGTAACCGGAGTTTCCTCTATTCGACGCTGGTATCTGCGTTCAATTTCATCATAATTTTTGCCCTCTAAATTGATCAAGTATTCTAGTCCACATAACTTCAGTTTTTTATCGCTTATAAATTGCTTGAGAGCAGATAGCCGCTGCAATCCATCCACGACTAACCATTTATCTTCATTAGTTGCATCTATATAAAAAGCGGGTAATGGTATCCGAATCAGGATCGACTCAATTAGTCTGCTTTTCGCGTCATCTTTCCAGATGTTTGCATGGCGCTGAAAGTCCGGTGCTAAATCGAGAGCTTCCTCATTGATTCTTCTTAGGAGTAGCTCGATGGTTGGTTCTTGGGTGAAAATATTAATTTGATCGGGATCGTATATCAGTTTATCTGTTTCATAGGCTTCAGCATCATTATCTTCTTCCTCTGGCATGAAATTTAGTTCATCAAGTGTCGTATCTTGGTTAGATAATTGGTTGTAGGGTTCAGGCTGATCTACCATAGGAAATACTCCTTTGTACTAACATTTATTCAGATTCTGTATTGTCCTATTAAAACTGGGATGACGATCCTAACAGAAAGAAACATTCTCAAATATTATCGCACAAATACTCTCTTGTAGAGACGCCACGAACCGCATCTCTACAACCTACAGCTTATCTACAATCGGCAAGTTTGCCGTGCCCTTTCATCCTCCGGTTCTTGCCACCCAAAAGCAAAATGACTCACGGCATTAATTTGCGGCGTCGCCGAGCGAATTGCCCGCATTTGAATCTCCAAAGACGGCCGATTTTTCAGAGGTTTTCCCCAATCTCCAGCAATGGCAGGAATAATTTTTGCTCCCGCAGGCGCTAAACTTACTGTCCGCTGCACCTGTGGTACAATGCAGCTTACATCCCCGCAATTTCCGTAAGACATGGCGTGGAATTCCACAGCAGCCGGAAAATTGTCCCAAGGCTGCAATCTCGAATCAAATCCCCCTTGATTTATCGTTTGATTTGCACTGGGAAAAAACACTGCTCCTACAGGAATTCCCATTCTTTGAGCTGGTTGAATTGCTATTCCCAAAAAATCTAAAATCCCTTGGACTGCGTGAGCAACGCTCAGTTTCCACAGGTCTTTTTGCAGAATGCCGGTATCGGGAAGCGGCGGTGTAGGTTTTGATGTTGGAGTTGCAGGGTTTGGCTTGTTAGCGGCGGGAGTTGTTGAGACCGATCTTGATGCGGCATTCTCCCTTCGAGAAACTGGAGTTGCTACCGGTATCGGTCGCGGAATTCGCCCCTGCCAAAGAGGTTCTCGCTCAGTTGGATACTGTTTGACTACTGCTTGAACGTCATTAGGATTGATAAATCCCTTAGTCAAATATCGCTGAATTAAATCTCGCCCTTGCTGATTGTTAGCCCGCTGCAAAAGAACTTGCTGCGATGCTGGGCCGTAAATCCACAAGTCTTGAACTTTGGTAGCAACTGAAGCGGGCCCGACGCCCCGTAGATAGCGAATGTAGTCGAATAACATTCCTTGTGGCTTGCGCTTGACTATTTGATTTACTAACAAAGTATAGTCTTGCCGTGCTTGTGGATTGTACGGATCGATAAAGGCTTGATTGCCCGGAACTTCTCCGAAGTCCTCGTTAAGTGCTGCGCCTTCAATTACTGTTAAACTTGTCTGATTTTTACCGTTGATAGCGAGGGTTTGCTGTCTGTCGGAACGCTGAGAATAGGTATAGCCAAAGTTCATGGTAAATAACCAGGCGTATACTTTTAAACCTCGCTGTTTGCCTTTGGCGATCGCCTTTTCTAACAAGTCGTATTTCTCGTAGCCGCGATTTCTCAAAACAGAAGGCCAAGCCGTAGGATTGTCTGCGACTGGTAGCAGCACTTGACCGTCATAAAATGTTTCTATATAGACTTGGTTGTAGCCTTTATTCACAACTTTGTCTAATACCCGATCGATTTCTCCGGGTCTGACATCGCAGGGATACAAACGCAGCCAAATTGCTTGGGTTTCGGGCCAAGTTTTTTGGCGGCATTCTGCTATTTCCCGCGCGTGTTTGCTCAAAACAGCAAAATATGCTTGCTGAGATTCCCGTTTTCCTGACAGGGCGGCGCGGCGCAAGTCTTCTTTTTGATTTACCTGTTCTTTGGATAATTGGCAATAGGCTGATGTTTCGGCAAAAGCTGGTTGAGTTTCGATAAACGGCCAAACAAGCTGGCTGATGAAGCTACTGGTAAAAACAGCAGTTACCGCACTTAAAAAGCGTCGCTGGTGTTGAAAATTCGCGATGCGAGTTGGTGCAATTTTCATGGGAGAATTGAATGGGGTTTTCTGGTTTAAATTGGGTAGCGATCGCCCGATAGCCGATCGCGCTCAACAAGCAGCTACAAATTTTCTACTTTTTTCGGTTGACCTAGTTATGGCACAAGTCGATCGCACAATGCAAATTCTATCTGGCGGCTATTTAAATTCAATAAGGACGGGCAAGATAAGACTCGGTGATTAAACCGCTGCTATGTTATACAAACTTTCCTCTGCCTAAGTGTTTGCGCGCAGGCACGCGCCTTCGCGGACTCAAAAATAAACGGGATAAAAAGCCCGAATTCGATCTCATATCCAGTTCAATTTTTCAGTATTTTTTCACTAAATGCTGCTGAAAAAAGCGCCAGGGTACAGTGGGCGCTAAAAGCAGTTGATATTTCTACTAAAAATTGTTAACACTCAAATATCAAGGATGAAAGATGAATTATTAAAATTTATCCTTTATCCTAAATTGTGAGATTAAGATCCTCTGTTGAGAGCAGCTTCTACCTGCTGAAATTCTGACTCAAGACGCTTTTTCAACTTTTCAGGAACGGGACGGTTGGGATAGGAACTGTAATGTCCTGCCAAAGAGTTTAATGCCGTGCGCATTGTCGTGAAAGATGCCAGCTTGGTAAGAGCGGGATCGCGGCGGTATGCAGCAAAAAAATCGTTGATACTTGTGCGAGCAGCGGCTTGAGCGGCTGCTTTTTCCGGCGCGCCCTCTGGCAAAGTGAGCGCTGTTCTCAAGCTCTTCACTAATGCTAATGTGTCTTGGCCGTAATCTCCACTCAGAGTGGCGGGAACATTGGTACAGCCCGCTATGCCGATGACAACAACTAATACCAGAGCTAACAGACGGGAAATGTAATGCTTCATAAAAAATTCGGTAAGTGGGAAACTCAGTCACGAAGAGTGCTGAGAGGGAAACGACTCGGCGGTTGAAACCGGCGTGAATCTTTCCATTACCGCCTTGGGATTGCTAGATTCGGTGTACTTTTGTAGTGTACTTTCGATGGGACAATTACCATCTCAAACTTCGCAACCCTGTACGCATAATGTTCGCTCTTTTATGAGCCTCCCTTTCGGGGTAATGTTAGCTTCGACAAAGTTAACGGCCGGTACTATATCTAGGACACTGATTTAACCCAATAAGTCTGTTTAATCCTAAATTTCTAGAGCAAGGAACTAGCTTCGCATTCCTTGGTAGGTCTTTAAACTCTTACCGTTAACGTAGTACGCGAGGTACTTAGTCTGGTCAACTGTGGTTTAAGTCTTAGGCTAGAAGCCCAGTGTCTTTAGACCTGGGTCGTTGACAAGGGTTAGAAAAATGGAAGCGAAAGCGGCAATCAAAATTAACCTTTATCCTATCTCAAAGTGAGGTAATAATGCCAATTTTTCAAATTTTTTGCATTCTTACCATGAAACAGAAAATTTGTCAATCTAAAATCTAAAATCTAACATCTAAAATCGATTGATTTGTCCGGCAACGACGGAGAGAATTTGGGTTTGTCGCAGCCACTGAGCATCAAAAGCGCCTAGGTGAGTTGTAGTAATCAGTGTTTGAAATCGTTCTTGAATTGTTTCTAAAAGTTGATTTTGCCGGCTCAGATCGAGTTCTGCAAGTACGTCGTCGAGCAAGAGTAAAGGTGCTTCGCCGACGACTTCTTCAATAAGCTGCAATTCGGCTAATTTTAATGCTAATACCAGAGTTCGCTGCTGGCCTTGGGAAGCGTATTGACGAGCTGGGGTACTGTTAATTGTAAATGTAATATCGTCGCGGTGGGGGCCGACTAAAGTTGTTCCTTGAAACTGTTCTGCGATCGCCCTTTTTTGAATTTTCTCTAAAAATGCTTGCCGCACTCCTTCGAGATTGTCTTTAGCGATTAATTCCGAACTTACTTCAATATTAGCATCGTATTTCACATCTAAAACTTCTGCTGAACCGCTAATTGAACCGTGCCAATTTCGAGCTAAAGGCATCAAACGCTCCAAAATTCGATCGCGCCTGCGGATCACGCGAGCCCCCGCTGTCGCCAACTGCGCGTCCCACAAAGCTAATTCTGAACTGGGAATGGGGAATTGGGAGTTGGGAATTGGTAAATCTTCTTTATTTTCCGGTTCGAGACTTTCGGGTGCAAGAAATTGTATTTTGTCAAAACTTTCTGAAAATTCCGCTTTCCTGATTGCTTTAGAACGTTTCAATAGAGCGTTTCGCTGGCGCAAAATTTGATTGTACTGGTGCAAAATGTGAGCGTAAATCGGTTCTAACTGGATGACTAGGCGATCGATCCAATTGCGCCTTCCTTCGGGCCCGCCGCGCACTAAGTCCAAATCCAAACAAGAAAATTGCACTACATTTAAGACGCTCAAAAAGTCTAAATGGCGGCGCAGCGGTTCGCCGTTGAGCTTGCATATCCGGCGCGCCCCAGAGCGAAGAGTTAAAGCTAAGTCGATCGCTCCGGTTTGGCGTTCGAGTGTAGCATCTATTTGCCCGATCGGCTTTGAGTCGAGTATTAAATCGCGATCGCGCCCTACTCTGTGGCTTTTTAATGTAGAAAGTAACTCTACCGCTTCTAACAAGTTAGATTTTCCTTGAGCGTTGTTTCCTACTAAAATGGTTTTGGGAGCGTCAAAGGCTACCTTTTGATCGAAGTAGTTCCGAAACTGCCGTAGGTGCAGCGTTTTCAAATACATAATATTAGTAATTGGTAATTGGTAATTAGTAATACACCGATCGTAGGGTGAACGACCGGGCGCACCTTACAGGTTGGCCACCGATCGCCTTTACGATTGCGATTTTCGCCGAGCGTTGCGCTCGCAATCACATTATAACGAACTAATAAATGTTTAATTGTGACACAATCTATTGAGTTTTCATAGCGATGACTTTGGCTGTGAGCCAGGGGTTGCAACCCCTGGCGGATGTGAAGAGAGAATAGTGCCAAATGCGAGGGTTATAGCTAATAATGAAATATCGCTCAGTATTCGTCAGCAGTTAACACTATTTTCGAGATTTGTAAAAGCGCACGAACAGTTTTTCCATTTCAATCCAGACAAACATCAGGGCGCTGAAACCGAAGCAAACCATCAATTCAAACGCCGTTAAATAATGAGTGCCGAAAAATGCTCTCAGCGGCGGAACGTAAATCAGCATCAATTGCAGAATAGTAGTCACAATTACAGCCCCCCACACAAAAACATTAGTGAAGGGATTTAACTCAATAGTTAGCTGAGTGTTAGACCGAATTGCGATCGCGTGACCCATTTGCGCCAAACAAAGAGTTGTAAACACCATTGTTTTCCAAGCATCGGGATCTCCGACATGGTTGGGGTTTGTAGTATATCCGTAAGCCCAGGACATCATCGCGATCGTCAAAATTGCAAAAATAATCCCGATCCGAATCATGTAAGAACCCAAACCCCGCGCAAAAATACTTTCTCGCGGACTGAAAGGAGGCCTTTTCATCACGTTCGGTTCCCCCGGTTCCACAGCCAAGGCCAAAGCGGGAACGCCGTCTGTTACTAAGTTCATCCACAAAATTTGCAGTGGCGTCAGCGGCACTCCTCCCAAACCCATTAAAGGTGCGGCCGCAATTGTCAAAACTTCGCCGATGTTGCTACCCAAAATGTATTTAATAAAGCGGCGAATATTGCTATAAACCACTCGCCCTTCTTCAGCGGCGGCGACAATAGTTGCGAAGTTGTCGTCGAGGAGTACCATATCGCTAGCTTCTTTGCTGACATCGGTGCCGGTAATCCCCATGGCGATGCCGATATCGGCTTGTTTCAAGGCGGGGGCGTCGTTAACGCCGTCGCCGGTCATTGCGACAAATTTGCCCCAACTTTGCAAAGCTTGGACAATGCGCAATTTGTGTTCTGGGGAAACGCGGGCGTAAACGCTAACCTGTTCGACTTGCTGTTTGAGTTCTTCTTGGCTGAGCTTTTCTAATTCTTGACCGGTGAGAACTCGATCGCCCTCTTTAGCAATACCTAAATCGTAGGCGATGGCTTTTGCTGTCAACTGGTGGTCTCCTGTAATCATCACCACCCGAATCCCTGCATCGCGGCACTTCGCCACTGCTTCCCGCACTTCCGGGCGCGGGGCGTCCAGCATACTCACGAGTCCCAGCCACACCATCTCTTGTTCGCTGGTTTCATCAGAACCTTCTGGCGGCACGTTTTCCCAGATTTTATATGCAAACCCGAGGACTCGCAAACCTGCGCTTGCCATATTGTTGTTTTCGGCGAGGATGCGATCGCGCATTTCCTGAGTTAAAGGTTCAACTCGATCGCCGATTATGATGCCTTTGCAGCGCTCCAAAGTCAATTCTGGAGAACCTTTGGTCAGCATCAAATAATTCTGCTGCTGTCCTTTGTCCGAGGGAAATCCCGAATGTCCCGAATGTCCGGGCACTTCGCAAATCACGCTCATCCGCTTGCGTTCGGAACAAAAAGGAAACTCCGCCCTGCGTTGCAGCAATTGAGACTGTTTTTCCTTATAAATGCCTGCTTTTCCCGCTAAACAAAGCAGAGCTCCCTCCGTGGGGTCGCCCAAAATCTTCCATTCTTGCTGTTCGTGCTGCAATACTGCGTCGTTGCAAACTGCACAGGCAATTAATAAAGATTCGAGTTCTGGGTATTCTTCTAAATTATTAATTTTGGTCAATGTATGGCGATCGGTAAAATCTCCGATCGGGGCATAGCCGTCGCCTCCGACGCTGACAGTGCAGTCGCCCGTAGACACTAGCTGCACTACCATTTTATTTTGAGTCAGAGTACCTGTTTTGTCGGAACAAATGGTTGTTACCGAGCCCAAAGTTTCTACAGCAGGCAGTTTGCGAATCAGGGCGTTTCGCTTCACCATCCGCCTAGTTCCGAGTGCCAGAGTAACTGTCACGACTGCTGCGAGTCCTTCGGGAACCACAGCCACAGCCATGCTGAGAGAAACTTCTAACAGTTCTTCAAACCTGCTGGTATCGAAACCGATGCTGCCGTTTTGGAAGGTAATCATGCCGCCGATGACGACAATTGCGACTAAGCCTAGGGCACCGGACACTAGAACATTTCCCAACTGGCCCATCCGCTGTTGCAGGGGAGTCGGTTCGCTTTCTACTGACTGAAGCATGGCGGCAATTTTGCCCAGTTCAGTTTGCATTCCGGTGTTGGTGACGATCGCCTTTGCTCGTCCCTGAACAACTTCTGTTCCCTGAAAAATCACGTTGAGCCGATCGCCCAAGGAAGCATCTTCTGGAAGTTCTAGGTCTGCTTGCTTGGTAACTGCTAGAGCTTCTCCCGTCAAAGCAGATTCTCTAACTTGCAGATTTGATGCTTCGATCAACCGTCCGTCTGCTGCTATTTTTACCCCAGCCTCTAACAGCATCACGTCTCCGGGTACGAGTTCCTTGGCTGCTATTTCCGAAGTTTTGCCGCCCCGCAGGACTCTGACTAGGGGGGAAGCGAGGTTTTTGAGGGCTGCGAGGGCTTTTTCAGCACTTTGCTCTTGGAAATAGCCGAGAATGCCGTTGAGTATGACGATCGCAAAAATGGCGAT
Organism: Microcoleus pseudofavosus SVA1_A4; assembly: GCF_036700565.1. Classification (NCBI taxonomy): domain Bacteria; kingdom Bacillati; phylum Cyanobacteriota; class Cyanophyceae; order Oscillatoriales; family Microcoleaceae; genus Microcoleus; species Microcoleus pseudofavosus. The sequence goes on along the minus strand of NZ_JAUBPE010000018.1, from coordinate 15,456 downwards.
CGCATCTTTGGGAAAAGTATTCGACCTGATGTCCAAAAAAGCCGAAATCACGGCCACACCCATCAGCATCAACAACATGATATTGGTGAACTGATCGACAAAAATCGACCACGGACTGCGGCCTCCTGTTTCTTCTAGTTCGTTGGGGCCGTATTGCTGCAAGCGTTCTGACACCTGTTGGCTGCTCAAGCCAGCGTCTTTGTTGCTGCTTAGCTGCTGGAGAGTTTGGTCAATTGCTACGGTGTGCCAAGAAGAGGGAGAATTTGAAGACATAAATTACGATCGGTCATGGGGCATAAAGGTGGTTGCGGCCGGACAGCTACAGCCGATCCATCTGGCTGATTACAGTAAGAAAGTTTTAAGTTTTGAGTTCTGAATAAAAAACTGTTTAACTTGGGATTGGTTTTGGGCGGTTCGATGCCGGGGAAGCAAAAAGCTTTTAACTTCATTGCGTCTGGCTGCTCGATCGCGCCGTTTGTAGACCTACCGCTGATAGCACTTATCCACCTTACTACTAAAAATTAGCAATTTCTTCCGCTTTTACCCAAGGCCCAACGGCTGAGTTTAGTCTGTAAATGATGATATTTCGGGCAAAAGCTGTGGCTGTGGCGATCGGGGTCGCAATAAGATTGGATTTTACCTACCGAATTCTGCCTGCATCCTGGCTGGGGCAGAATTTTTGCTTTTTTCCCTATTCCCCATACCTTGTTTTAGCCAAACGTTAATTTGCTTAACTCTTCTTAACAATTCGGTTTTTCGTGGGAAAGTCCACAGAGGCGATGCCCGACTCGATGGTTTGGGGCGGTTCCACCGCCACAGCACGGTAATAAAACCAGACTAGGGGTTTATATCTGCACCCGCGCATCTACCGCAGGGAGGATATTTGCCACCTCTCGCCCAACCCCAATTTACCTTCTCTGAGAGATAAGTTCCTGTAATAATTTGTAATAAACAAACGCGGGCGAGCATTGTATAAAGTTATCAGAGGGTTGAAACGACAGGCCAAAGTTAACAAAAACACTGATTGACAAGGTTTGTCGCATCTCATAAAAGGTGTAAAATTTTCTAAGGTTTCTTAAACGTCCGTTGCAATGTAACAATAGTGCAGGTAGCGGAAAGGGAGAGATCGATCGAAGCAGCAGATTAGCTGGCATCAAATTTCAACCCTTGCAGGCACTAGCAGCCTGAACAAATTTAACTTAACGGTTTTATACCGCAACCAAACTCAATTAACTCAAGTAGGAGAGTTCTTTCATGTTTGACGCATTTACAAAAGTGGTTTCCCAATCTGACGCTCGGGGCGAATTTCTAGCTCAGGGCCAACTAGATGCTCTCAGCAGCATGGTTTCCGACGCTAACAAGCGGATTGACGCAGTAAACCGCATCACCGGCAACGCATCCAGCATCGTCGCCAATGCAGCTCGCACCCTGTTTGCCGAACAGCCGCAACTGATCGCTCCTGGTGGCAATGCGTACACCAACCGCCGCATGGCAGCTTGCTTGCGCGATATGGAAATCATCTTGCGCTACGTCACCTATGCAACATTTGCAGGCGACGCCAGCGTTTTGGATGACCGCTGCTTGAACGGTCTGCGCGAAACCTACCAAGCTCTGGGAGTTCCCGGTGGCTCGGTTGCAGCCGGCGTGCAAAAAATGAAGGAAGCAGCAATCGCGCTTGCTAACGACCCCAACGGCGTTACCCGTGGTGATTGCAGCTCGCTGATGTCTGAAATCGGCAGCTACTTCGACCGCGCAGCCAGTGCAGTCGGCTAAAAATAGCCAAGCGAACATTTCTTGTAAAGATAGCGAGCATCGCATTTTTGCAAACAATCATTTTTGTACAACAAAAACAACACAACATTAGGGAGAAACCAGAACAATGAAAACCCCTTTGACTGAAGCAGTAACCGCAGCCGATTCTCAAGGCCGCTTCCTGAGCAGCACTGAACTGCAAGTCGCCTTCGGCCGTTTCCGCCAAGCCGCAGCAGGTTTGGAGGCAGCCAAAGCGTTGACCGCCAACTCTCAGCGCTTGATCGACGGTGCAGCTCAAGCTGTGTACAACAAATTCCCGTACACCCAACAAATGCAAGGCCCGAACTACGCTTCTACCCCAACCGGTAAAGCCAAGTGCGCTCGCGACATCGGCTACTACCTGCGGATGGTAACCTACTGCTTAGTTGCAGGCGGCACCGGTCCGATGGACGAGTACCTGATTGCAGGTGTTGACGAAATCAACCGGACATTTGAATTGTCTCCTAGCTGGTACGTTGAAGCTCTCAAGTACATCAAAGCCAACCACGGTCTGAGTGGCGACGCTGCAACTGAAGCGACTTCCTACATCGACTACGCAATCAACGCCCTGAGCTAGATTTGCGTGATGCCCGGAATTGTAAGCTACTGTTAGCTTGATTGTTAGCGGTTGTTTAGAATTCCGGGCATCTGCGATCTAAGCCGAGTTTTCCAAATACTTTTTTTAAGCAGTTATCAGTTTTTAAAGCAAAAAAGGAAGAAGCGAAGATGGCGGGATTAAGTGCAGCAGAACGGTTGGGAATAAAAGCATTTGAAGAAGCGGGACGGGTAGAACTGCGCCCCCACTGGACGCAAGACGATGCGAAAGCAGTAATTCGCGCCGCTTACAGCCAAGTTTTCGGCAACGAGTATTTAATGTCGAGCGAACGAGTTACCAGTCCTGAATCTCTGCTGCTGCAAGGGCAGATTTCAGTGAAAGATTTTGTGCGGTCAATTGCACATTCCGAAACCTATCGGAAAAAGTTTTTTTACCCGAACTCGCAAACGCGGTTAATCGAGCTTAATTACAAGCATTTGTTGGGCCGCGCTCCTTACGACGAGTCGGAAATTGCTTTCCACGTTGATTTGTACAATGCAGAAGGCTACGAAGCTGAAATCAATTCTTACATTGACTCAGTTGAGTATGAAGAAAATTTTGGCGAAAGTATAGTGCCTTACTATCGCGGTTTCGCGACCCAAAGAGGTCAAAAAACCGTCGGTTTTAACCGGATGTTTCAATTGTACCGGGGTTTTGCTTCTAGCGATCGCGCCCAAAACCAAAAGCAAGCGCGGCTAACCTGGGAAGTTGCCAGAAATACGGCTTCGCCCATCTATACCCCCTCCACCGGAAAAACCCTAGGCGGCAATTCCGGCGGTTCTCGCGACCAACTCTACCGAGTCACCGCAATGCAAGGTGCGGCTAAGTTTTCGCCCCAAGTGCGGCGGACTACTACCGAATATCTCGTGCCTTACGAGCAACTTTCGAGCCGCTTGCAGCAAATCAACAAACGTGGCGGCAAAGTGGTAAGTATTACCACAGCTTAAAGTTTGTAAAGACGTTTCAAAAAAACGTCTTTAGCAAATTAGGACTAAGGCTAAAAAATTCTTCAAATTTATGTGTATAGGTAAGGTGCGCACGGCGCACCCTACTTTGAGCAGGTGCGCACGGCGCACCCTACTTTGAGGCATATTATCCTTAGTCCTAAAAATTTCAAGTGCAACAAAGCATTAAACTTTGGTCATTAATAATTTAGGAGAAAATCTGGTGGCGATTACGACAGCAGCGTCTAGACTGGGAACATCCGCATTGAGCGATGCGCCGAAGGTAGAATTGCGCCCGAACTACAGCAAAGACGACGTTGAAACTGTGATTCGTGCCGTTTACCGTCAGGTGCTGGGCAACGACTATTTAATGAAATCCGAGCGACTTATAAGTTCCGAGTCTTTGCTGCGGGACGGGAGTTTGACGGTACGAGAATTTGTACGCGCTGTAGCTAAGTCAGAACTGTACAAAACCAAGTTTTTCTACAACAGCTTCCAAACTCGGACGATAGAACTAAACTACAAACACTTGCTCGGTCGCGCTCCCTACGACGAATCTGAAGTAGTTGAGCACTTAGATTTGTACCAAACACAAGGCTACGACGCTGATATTGATTCTTACATCGATTCAGTGGAGTATCAAGAAAACTTTGGCGAGAATATCGTGCCTTACTACCGCGGCTTTAACACGCAGCGCGGGCAAAAAACCGTTGGTTTTACCCGGATGTTCCGGCTGTATCGCGGCTATGCAAACAGCGATACATCTCAACTAGAAGGCAATAACTCTCGCTTAGCTGTCGAACTCGGCACTAACAGCGCTACGGCTGTAGTTGGGCCTTCTGGCGGTAACGAAGGTTGGGCATATCGGCCTTCTGCGAGAAACGTAACTCCCGCCAGCGGTTTCGGTGGCGCGGCAGCTTACGGTAAAGAAGGGCGGCTTTTCCGCGTGGAAGTTTCGGGAATTCGCACTGGTGGCTATCCCAGCGTGCGCCGCAGCAGCAAGGCGTTTATCGTACCAGTTGATGATTTGTCTTCGCAAATGCAAAAATTTCAGCGCATGGGCGGGAAAATCGCCAGCATTACTCCAATTTAGTTGTTAGTTATCAGTCATTAGTCATTACATACTAAGGTTCTGCGTAAGGTGCGGTGTGCAGAGAGCCCTACATAATTAGGTTCTGCATAAATTCTGAACGAGAGACTAAGGACTAAGGACTAAGGACTAAGGACTAAGGACTAAGGACTACTGACCAATTACCAATTACCAAGAAGCTTATGTTGGGTCAAATTGTAGCTGGAAAAAGTGGCAATACAGCTTCGGCTGGTCGCTGCTTTCGGTATGAAGTTGTGGGCTTGCGCCAAAGCGATGAAACAAATAATGTGGATTATTCGATTCGATCGAGCGCGAGTACATTTATCACCGTGCCTTACAATCGGATGAATCACGAAATGCAGCGGGTTACTCGCATGGGCGGGAAAATTGTCAGCATTCATCCTTTAAGCGCGAGTGCAGAATCATCCCATGAATCATCCCATGAATCATCCCATGAATCATCCCATGAATCATCCCATGAATCATCCCATGAACCATCGGGTGAGCACGAATAGTTTGGTAGCAGGGGCGATGAAAATCGCTCCTACACAAGCTAGAACGGGCGATGAAAATCGCTCCTACACAAGCTAAAAGCGGCGATTGAAAGAGACTGTTGGCGAATCAATAAAGGGCTTCACCCCTCACCCCTAAAAATAGTGGTTCTAGACTAAATGTCTAATTGACCATATAGCTATTAACTACCAATAGTGAACGGAAAACTGCCTCCCAGAGGTGAGGGGTAACACCCTCGGCGAATTCGCCAACAGTCTCTTGAAATCGCTGCTACACAAACTTTCGTCCACTCCAAGACGACTAAGAGTTAATGCAACCCGCGCAGGCGGGTTTTGTCTGTTTAGTAGCGATTTTAATCGCCGAGTTTCCCTAACCCTAGCCTTGCAGCTTTTGTCTGGGTAGCAGCGATTTCAATCGCCGAATAACTAATAACTAATAACTAATAACTAATGACTATGGATTATTACGAATCCGACTCACCGCCGGCGGGTGTAGCTGAGGGCGAGTCTTTAACTGTTGAACAGGCGATCGCAAATTTGCACTCCCAAGATTACAGTCTCCGGTATTATGCTGCTTGGTGGGTTGGCAGGTTTAGAGTCAAGGAACCGGCAGCTATTGCAGCTTTAATTGCCGCATTGCAAGAAGAGTCAGAACAAACAAAAATAGGCGATTATTCCCTATTGCGAAATGCGGCGCGGGCCCTGGGTAAATTGGGAGATAAACAAGCCTTGCCGGCGCTGATTCGCTGTTTGGAATGCGCCGATTATTACGTGCGGGAAGCGGCGGCTCAAGCTCTAGAAATGCTGGGCGATCGCGATTCTATTCCACCGTTAATGAAACTCTTAGATGGGGGAATTTCGGTGGCGGTGCGAGTGCCGGAAAAATCGCATCTAGTGGAGCCTTACGACTCGGTAATTGAAGCTTTGGGAACGCTGCAAGCGATAGAGGCCATACCGCTAATTTCACCTTTTTTAGAACATTCTGTGGAGCGGGTGCAGTACGCTGCTGCGCGGGCGATGTATCAGTTAACTGGTGAGCGGGTTTACGGAGAGCGGTTGGTAAGTGCTTTGAATGGGGATAATTTGCAGTTGAGGCGATCGGCTTTGATGGACTTGGGGGCGATCGGCTATTTGCCGGGAGCGCAAGCTATTTCTGAGACTTTAGCAGAAAATAGCATAAAATTGATTGCGCTGAAAGGAGTTTTGGAGCATCATCTCGAACAACAAGCATCTCTATCTTTGTCAGATGAAGCTATTCAAGTTATGAAGTTAATGGATAGTTTACTGTGAAAAAAATTAGTTCACAACTGAAATACGATTGCTGTAGCGATTCTCAATGGTCTACCGTATATTCAGGACACAGTAAGCTGTCGCGCATTTAAATTGTATATTCAGGGCGGGCGGGAGGCCCACCCCACAAGAGTTTGATTGTTTTTTAACATACAATTTAAATCCAGAACAGCTTATATTCAGGACACAGCAGTGCTGTTTCCCTACGGCATATCTGTATTTTAGGCAGGACACAGCACTGCTGTGTCCCTACGGCATAGATGAGAATGTTGATGGGTGAGGCTACAAAAGGTTCGATCGCGCGATCGACCCAACCTACAATTACAATGGTCACGGTACAGTTTATAAGTAAATGGCATTAGAACTAATTCAGGCTGTCGAACAAGCAGATTCTTCCGAGGGCTTGTTAAACGCCGTCAAAGCACTGGCGGCGGCTCCCTCAAAACAAGCAATTCCTACCTTAATTACAGTGCTCGGTTACAACAACCCAGGCGCCGCTGTTGCCGCCGTTGACGGGCTGATTCAACTCGGAGAACCTGCGGTGCTGCCGCTTCTAGAACAGCTTGACGGCTACAATTACGGGGCGAGAGCTTGGGCTGTTCGGGCTTTGGCCGCCATTGGCGATCCCAGGGGTTTGGAGATTTTGCTCGATGCAGCGGCGAATGACTTTGCTTTGAGCGTGCGGCGGGCGGCGGCTAGGGGTTTGGGGACGATTTGCTGGGAACTTATGCCGGCAGAGCAAGTTTTAGAGGCTCAAATTCGCGCTGTTAAAACGCTGCTGCAAGCGTCCCGAGACCCGGAATGGGTGGTTCGCTACGCAGCAGCGGGGGGTTTGCAAGCTTTGGCGGGTGCTGCGACTGTTAAACCGGATTGGTTAGCGGAAGTTTCGGCCAGACTTGACGAAATTGTCGATCGCGACGAAACTGCTTCAGTTAGAGCCCGGGCAATGCTGGCCAAACAAAGATTGTCACTTGGCTAGGGTTAGGGCGATCGTCTCTTCCAAGTCCCCTTGACTGAGAGTGGTTAATATAAAGACTTCTTGTACGGTTGTGCCCTGTCTGGCAATGATTTTAAATCCCCCGCGAATGGGTACTGACACTCTTAATGTCATGCGGGGGATGTGTCCTTTAACTTTGTTGATGACGCCTGGAGTAACGGTTTGAATGCCCATTTTTAGGGTGAGCCGCTGTAAAATTGGTATCAAACCGGGAAGGTGGGTAGAGTGATTCCAAACTAGGCGGCCTTTGGGTTGTGCGTTCATAAATTTTTAACCAAATTCAACATACCCAGTCTAAGCCACCTCTGGCTGGAAGCAATTTGAAATTCCCTCAACTTATGTATCAATAACGTTACTGTGCGTGTCATTGCCAGCAAACCGACGCAATCTCAAACCGAGATTTTTGATTCCAGGCGCGCAAGCTGAGATTTGATGGCGCAGAATTGTCCGGTACTTTTTGATGTTTTGGGTTGCTAACTGTCGGTTTTTCTAGTTTAGTTGCGATCGCCCCGAGCATTTCTGCTATGCTGTAAGGTTTCTTGAGATAGCCGTCTGCTTTGAGTTCGAGAGCTTTTTCCATTTCTGAACCCGTCATAAAAATAAACGGAATGCTGGCGGTTGCAGGGTGCGATCGCAAAACCGCGAAAACTTGTAAACCGTCTAGTTCGGGCATCATGACATCAGACAAAATTAAATCAGGAATTTGGGCGGTGGCTAACTGGATACCCACTTGTCCGTTTTCGGCGCCGACAGCTTCAAAACCGCGAGATTCCAGAAGTTCTAATACGGTTTCTCGGATCAAGTTATCGTCTTCTATTACTAATATTTTGGTCATTTTTGTTACTTTTTTGTTGGCTTTATTTTTACTTGTATGTTAAATTTATATCACCCGTATTATCATAAATTCAAGTGGGCTATTGCAGCTACCCAGTTTTCGCAACCCCGAAGCGATCGCACTTCATCAAAATCTTTCATAAATCAATAAAACAGATTAGGAAAAATATCATGAGATTTATCAGCCCTAAAACAGACTTTGCCTTCAAAAAAATATTTGGTTCCACCGACAGCCAAGATATCCTGATCAGCTTCTTAAATGCTCTAATTTACGCCGGTGAGCCAATCATCCAAGACTTACAAATTATTGACCCTTACTCGGCTGCTACCGTTAGCGGACTCAAAGATAGTTATTTGGATGTCAAAGCTCGAATTACCGGCAACAAGACGGTAATTATTGAAATGCAAGTTTTAAATGTAGCCGCTTTTGAAAAACGAGTCGTCTACAACCTAGCCAAAACCTATGCCAATCAACTCAAAATCAGAGAAGGTTATCCTAGATTAAAACCAGTAATTGCTTTGACGATTACTGATTTTGAAATGTTTAAAGAACAACCTGATGTTATTTCTCATTTTGTGTTCAAAGAAAAAGAGAAACTATTTGATTATACCCATCTCCAAGTAGAAATGTTTTTTGTCGAATTGCCGAAGTTCAAAAAAGAGTTAAACGCACTCACAACTTTGACTGATAAATGGATTTATTTTATGAAGCACACTCCCGATTTAGAAACAATCCCAGCCACAATGGAAACAGTTCCAGAACTAGAAAAAGCTTTTCAAATTGCCAATGAGGCTAACTTAAGCTTGAAAGAGTTCCAGGATATGGAAGCCCAAGAAGCGGCGATCGAAGAACAGCGGGGAATAGTTTCTAGAGGGATAGAAGAAGGTTTGGAGCGAGCTAGGATTCAATTGATGCAAGCGGGCCGCCAAGCAGGGATGCAAGAAGGCCGTCAAGCAGGGATGCAAGAAGGGATTAAAGCAGGCCAAAGAGCATTAATTTTGCGTCTGCTGGAGCGACGTGTAGGAGCAGTAAATCCCGATGTAGTTTCGCGGATTGGGGAATTATCGGTTGAGCAATTAGAGAGTTTGGTGGAGGAGATAGCCGAATTTTCTAGTTTATCCGATTTAATGGTTTGGTTAGATAGAGCAGAATAATCGAAAGATCGATCGCTGTTAGGTTTTTTTAGGTCGATAAACTTATAAACAGCGATATTCACAAAAATCCGCCGATCGGGTAAAATATAACTTGGTGTATCGCGATTTTTTGAGGAAAAGGATATGTCAGAATTTCTAGACTTTCTCAGACATCAGTTTGCCTACGTTGCCATTGGCGAATTTAAACCAGGAAAATTTAAAGAAGCAGAAGAACTTTTTGAAAAAGCCGTCGCAACTTATGCTACAGGTTTTAAGGGAGCGTACTTGCTGCAATTGCCCAATACTGACAAAGGTATTGCCATCATTTTTTGGGAAAGCGTAGAAGAGATGGCCGCCAATCAAAGCCAAGCTTATCAGGAAATATTGAAGCAAATGACGCCTTTGTTTGCGAAAATTCCCGACACTGATGTTTATGAAATCGTCAGTGAAATTCAGCCAAAAAGTGAATGATTAAAAATCCTGCAACCGGCGCGTCATTCCCATACCCATCGGCGTCTTTCGCCCGACTCCGCTGTAAAGCGCAAAATCAGCTAAAGCATTAATTTGCTTGATAGCAACCGGATTAACATCTCCCATAATTCGGTAACTAACATCGCCGACGCAGCCAATAAATTTACTTCGAGAATCGGTACTCACTTCGGTTCGGATATCGAAGAAACTGGGGAAAATAGCTTCTGTGAAAGTAGGTTCGATCGCAATGCTGCTGTACTTGTTCCAGCGGTTGGCCAAACTGCCAAAAACACTTTCTCTACTTGGCATAGCACTATCGTATACACCTTGCCTAAAATTAGTAGGAGTGCAAAAAGTAAAAGCAATGACGCGCTCAGTTTCTGAAGCTCGATCGAACAGTTCGGCATAAGTACAAAAGTTCACCCAAGGCTGGTTTGATTGCGGTTCGCTCACAATATTAGTAATGTATATATTTGTCGGGCCCAGATGCCAAGGGATCTCGAAATTCAATTGCTGCCAAAGTTGAGTTAGGCGATCGAACAAACTGTCATCCAGCAGAGAAATGCGCCACCAAATCGGCGTATTTTCGTGAATTGCTTGCTTGTAATCCCACTGTACAGCCTGCGAAATAGTGCGCGAAGCAGTCGGCAAAACTCTCTTTTGGATCTGCGGTGTGCTGCTTTTGTAAGCCTCTTTTCTGCTTACTTGGAAAGGGCTTAAAGTGAAAGCTTTTTCATTAGATTGGTCGTGCAGGTACGCGCTCAAATCGGTGTCTACAGCACTCACAAGGTTCAAAAATAAAGCGTGGAGATGCCGTCCCGTTAAAAACTGAGATGGAATTGGTGCAACTGGCAGCAGGTTTAAAACAACGCTGTGGGGCATTTTAAAATTATATAGTGTGTCTCTATATGTGTTGAGCTAGTATTAATATTACAGCTAAGTTGCAACTTATAAGGTGCGCAGTGCGCACCCTACGTTTAGGTTGTGATATTGAAGCAAATCTCTGCACTGTGAATTTTTAGGCGATCGAGATTTCTGGCGACAAATAAACGTCTTGAATGGCGTGGAACAATTTTACACCTTCTTCAAAGGGCCGCTGAAAAGTTTTGCGGCCGGAAATTAAGCCGCAGCCGCCAGCGCGTTTGTTGATTACCGCCGTGCGAAGTGCTTCGGCAAAATCGGTTTTTCCCGAAGCACCGCCGGAGTTAATTAAACCCATCCTTCCCGCATAACAGTTGAGCACTTGATAGCGAGTTAGATCGATCGGGTGATCCGTTGTCAAATCCGAATAAACGCGCTTGTCGGTTTTGCCGTAACTCTTGCCGCTTGCTTTAGCAACAGCTTCGTAGCCGTTATTGCACTCGGGCAATTTCTGCTTGATAATGTCAGCTTGAATTGTCACTCCCAAGTGATTTGCTTGCCCGGTTAAATCCGCTGCAAGGTGATAATCTTTGTCTTGTTTAAAAATATCGTTGCGGAGGTAGCACCACAGAATTGTCGCCATTCCGTATTCGTGAGCGTGAGCAAAAGCTTGACTGACTTCTTGGATTTGTCGCGTCGATTCCGGCGAACCAAAATAAATTGTTGCTCCCACTGCAACGGCTCCCAAATTCCAAGCTTGCTCGACAGAAGCAAACATTATTTGGTCGTATTGATTGGGATAAGTCAGCAATTCGTTGTGATTGAGTTTGAGAATGAAAGGGATTTTGTGCGCGTATTTGCGAGATACGCTTCCCAAAACTCCCAGCGTTGTCGCGACAGCATTGCAGCCAGCAGAGATTGCTAGTCTGATGATGTTTTCGCTGTCAAAATAGATGGGATTCGGTGCAAAAGAAGCTGCCGCCGAGTGTTCGATTCCTTGGTCTACCGGCAGGATGGATAAATAGCCGGTATTTGCCAAGCGTCCGCTAGAATAGAGTTGCTGAAGCGATCGCAAAACTTGGGGAGATCGATCGGTTTGAGCGAAACTGCGATCGACCCAATCCGGGCCCGGCAGGTGCAACAAATCTTTAGAAACTTTCGCTTGATGGGTGAGCAAGTCTTCCGCTTCGTCGCCCAGCCAAGATTCGAGCGAACTGGGAACTGATAGTGTAGCTGTCATGCAGATTTCCCTCTCAATTTCAATTGCAGGCTGATGATTGCAGACATTAGCCTTGCTGATATTGTAGCGAAAAAATCATATTTTCCATCCCGACCACGATCGACTCAGTTTTTAATAAGTTAGCGACAACAGCAACTAGGACGCGCTACTCTATAATAAGCTGGTAGTTCAGCCGGATCTGCGCTGCCAGCGATCGCCGATCGACTCACAACTTTGCCATCATAATGTCACACACTTACTTTGATTCTGAAAACGGTCACAAATCCTTCGAGATGCCCGGTGCCCGGCCCCACTACAACCCCGATCGCCCCGGTCAAGTAGAGCACATTTTCCTCGACTTAGTGCTGAATATTCCCAAACAAAGCTTTCGCGGCACTTGCAGCATCCGCATCAATCCAGTCCGCAGCGGTATTGACAAATTAACCTTAGATGCGGTAAACCTGAACATTAAATCGGTAAAAGTTGGCGAAACCGAGCAAAATTTCGACAGCGACGGCGAAGTGCTGCAAATTCAACTGCACGAACCAACAGAAGCGTACCAACCAATTACAATTGCGATCGAATACTCGGTCGAAAAACCCCAGCGCGGCCTCTATTTCGTGGGCCCGGACAAACACTATCCAGACAAACCAACACAAGTTTGGACTCAAGGCGAAGACGAAGATTCCCGCTTCTGGTTTCCCTGTTTCGACTATCCCGGACAGTTGGCAACTTCCGAAATTCGAGTGCAAGTTCCGAGACAATTTTTTGCGATTTCCAACGGCGAATTAATTAGCACAAAAAACGACGGCGACGATAAAATTTATCACTGGTCGCAAACCCAGGTACACCCGACGTATTTAATGACCTTAGCAGTCGGAGATTTCGCCGAAATCAAAGACGAATGGAACGGCAAACCAGTTAATTATTACGTGGAAAGAAGCCGCGAAGCAGACGCTAAGCGCAGCATGGGCAAAACGCCTCAAATGATTGAATTCTTCTCTAAAGCATTTGGCTATCCTTACCCTTTTCCCAAATACGCTCAAGTCTGCGTCGATGATTTCATCTTCGGCGGTATGGAAAATACTTCGACCACTTTGCTGACAGATAGGTGCTTGCTAGACGAACGCGCCACCCTCGACAATCGAGGTACTGAAAGCTTAGTCGCCCACGAATTAGCTCACCAGTGGTTCGGTGATTTAGTAGTAATTAAACATTGGTCTCATGCTTGGCTGAAAGAAGGCATGGCTTCTTATTCCGAGGTGCTGTGGACTGACAAAGAATATGGCAAAGAAGACGCGGCTTACTATATGTTAAATGAAGCCCGCAATTATTTAGCTGAAGATAGTTCCCGCTACCGCCGCCCGATCGTTACTCACGTTTACCGCGAAGCCATTGAATTGTACGATCGCCATTTGTACGAAAAAGGCGCTTGCGTTTATCACATGATTCGCGCCGAGTTGGGCGATGACTTATTTTACAAAGCAATTCACACTTTTGTGCGGGATAACGCTCACAAAACTGTGGAAACGATCGATTTGCTCAGAGCAATAGAAAAGGCTACCGGTCGCAATCTCATGTTTTTGTTTGACCAGTACGTTTATCGCGGCGGCCATCCAGATTATAAGGTTGCTTATTCCTGGGACGGCGACAGCAAATTAGCAAAAGTTACCGTCACTCAAACCCAGGTAAAAGATAGCAAAAATGACAGCGGCAACAGCAAAGATGTCTTTGACCTGAAAATTCCGATCGGCTTCGGTTACAAGCCGGACAAAGAAGACGGCGATGACAGTTCAGCCAAGCTAAAAACTTTCACAGTGCGAGTCTACGAACGCGAGCAAAGTTTCTATTTCCCTCTCGAAGAGAAGCCCGCCTTTATCAGTTTCGATGTCGGGAATAAATACTTAAAAACTGTTGTGTTAGAGTATGCAGTTGCCGAACTAAAAGCTCAGTTGCAGTTCGATCCCGACCCGGTTTCCCGGATTTATGCCGCCCAAGCTTTGGCGAAAAAGGGAGGATTGGAAGCCGTGAAAACGCTGTCAGAAGTTCTCAAGAAAGAGCAGTTTTGGGCCGTGCGCGCCGAAGTCGCCGGTCACTTAGTTGAAATTAAACTCGACCAAGCTTTTGATGGTTTAGTAGCTGGTTTGAAGGATAAAGATGCTAGGGTTCGCCGCGCTGTAGTGAATGCGCTGGGTAAAATCAAAACTCACGAAACTTATAAAGCGCTGAGATCGATCGTCGAAAAAGGCGACGCCAGCTATTACGTAGAAGCGGCCGCAGCGAGTGCTCTTGGCGGAATTGCAGGGGCTAACCCCGACGAAAAACCGACCGACGAACAGGTACTGAAAGAGTTAAAATTGGTGCTGAAAGAGCGTCAGGGGTGGAATGAGGTTGTGCGATCGGGGGCGATCGCCGGTTTGGCGCAAATGAAAACTTCTGAAGATGCGCTGGATCTAATTTTGAAATACACTGCTGCGGGTACTCCGCAAGCTTTGCGCTTAACTGCAATTCGCTCTTTGGGCACAATTTCGACTGGTCAAACCAAGGTCAATTTAGAACGGATTTTGCAGCGATTGGCAGAATTGTCTAGAGAGACGTTTTTCTTGACTCAAGTATCTGTCGTAGCGGGGTTAGGACAAATGGAAACTCGCAAAGCAATTCGCATTTTGCGTTCTTTAGCTGACCAAACTCCTGACGGCCGCGTCCGCCGCATGGCTGATGAAGCTGTGCAAAGAGTGCAGAAAAATGCTGGTTCTGATGCAGCGGTAAAGCAGTTGCGGGAGGAATTAGACCAGGTGAAAAAGGAGAATCAAGATTTGAGGAGTCGTATGGAAAGTTTGGAGGCTAAGGCGAAAAAAGATTAGGTAAGTAAATTTTGTAAGGTGCGTCGCTCATCGATTGTCGCTACGATCGAGGATTGTTTCGGGCGACGCACCCTACCAGCTACTCAGAAACCGGGTTTTTGACCTCGCGTGCGTAGTCAGGTGCGTCGCTCATCGATTGTCGCTACGATTGAGGATTGTTTCGGGCGACGCACCCTACCAGCTACTCAGAAACCGGGTTTTTGACCTCGCGTGCGTAAGTTCTGTAAAATCACGCTGCAATTTTTGTTTTTAGTCTTGAACTGCCGATCGAGTTGAAGCAGCTTTGGCATCCAAATCTCTTGCACAAATTATGAGTAGCAGAACCATTGTATTGGTGGAACAATCCGGGGTGATTCCCTACCGCATTCTAGACGGAAACATAGAAGTAATGCTAATTACTTCGTCGGGAGGTAAGCGCTGGGTAATACCGAAAGGTTTAATTGAACCTGACATGACTCCCGAAGATTCCGCAGCCAAGGAAGCTTGGGAAGAAGCAGGTTTATTGGGTCGAGTGTTTCCTGATTTGATGGGAACTTATGAATACTATAAGTCTGGCTGTATTTGGCAAGTCGATGTATTTTTACTGCAAGTAGAAACAGTTGTGGAAAATTGGCCTGAAGCTTATAAGAGAAAGCGGCAGTGGGTCAGTATTCCTAAAGCAATTAAGCGGGTTGATGAACCAGAACTCAAAGTCATTCTTAGGGATTTGCCGAATAGATTTTGGTGAAGAGATACCTCTAAGTTAGTAAAGTTTAATTTCTCTTTATTTAAAGCTAATTAGGGCTTGCTGAATCAGTGAGAAAAGTAAACAGTGTATGGGTTTTCCGACCAAAAAAGTAGTAAGGGTGCAAGAA